>JAZQBH010000233.1:0-6666 GCA_045545655.1 Oscillospiraceae bacterium | reverse complement strand
ATCAGGTCTTGCACGTGATACTTTTCTCTTTGGTACTGCCATTTCGTTCAAACCTCCTCTTACAATTCTTGAATTTCAATTAAGTAAGAGGTTTACGCTCTTACTGTAGATGTCAACAAATCACATTATATCATAAATGTTTCAAATTGTCAAGAGTATTTTATAATTTTTTTCGCAAATCGGCAACATTCACCGAATTGCACAAAAAGAAAGCAATATCAGCACTTTACTCTTAACTCTTATACAGTTATACATCAACCTAGCCGCAAAAGCATATCGGACGAAGTTCTCTCCGTCCGATATGAAATAATCAGTCTGATTAAACCGTGGAACTCACTGATTAAGCGTTGAACTTTGTTACGCTTGCAGGAAGCTCGCTGTTGTCAGCAGAAATTGTGAGAGTGATTGTTGTGGAAGGAGTGATTGCAGCAAGCTTCTCAAGCATTTCGCCAAGCTTGTCGTAATCTCTGCCGATAATCTTGAGAGTAGCGTCAACAAAGATATCTGTGCAGTCGTGGTCAGAAGCGAGGATACCTGCAACAAAGCCGTAGAATGCGTCTGCACCCTCAACCTGATAATCCTCAATGTTTACCAGACGAACCTTGTGAGTAATGTCTGTGTTGAGCGAAGAACCCTTCTGGATAGCAACAACGTTGCCGTTGGAGTTCTTTTCTGCCTCGTGAATGGAGTCGATAAGAATCTTGGTCTTGCCAGAGCCACGCTTACCGGTAATAATCTTAATCATAATAATTGTCCTCCTTAAGGATAATGTATTTCAATTTTTGCGAACGGGCTTAACCCGTCATTATTTTATTAAAGACCAAGCTTCTTTTCAAGCTCTGCCTTCTGTTCCTCGTAACCGGGCTTACCCAGAAGAGCGAACATATTCTTCTTGTAGCTTTCAACACCAGGCTGGTCGAACGGATTTACGCCGAGCATATAGCCGCTGATTGCACAAGCCTTTTCAAAGAAGTAAATCAGATAGCCGAGGTTGTACTCGTCAAGCTCGTCTACTTCAAGCACGATATTCGGTGTGCCGCCGTCTGTATGAGCGATTACCGTTCCCTCAAACGCCTTGCGGTTTACGATAGACATATTCTGGTTGGACAGGAAGTTAAGTCCGTCGAGGTTGGTCGGCTCGTCCTTGAGGAAGTAGTCCTTCTGCGGCTTGCCGAACTGCATAACGGTTTCAAACATAATGCGTGAACCGTCCTGTACGAACTGTCCGAGGGAGTGCAGGTCAGTGGAGAACACTGCGCTTGCAGGGAAGATACCCTTCTGGTCCTTGCCCTCGCTTTCGCCGTAAAGCTGCTTCCACCACTCAGAAAGCTGTGCGCAGCTGGGCTCGTAGCTGATAAGCATTTCAACGCTTTTGCCCTTGCTGTGAAGAATGTTTCTGAGGGCTGCGTACTTGTAGCAAGCGTTCTTTTCGAGGTCGCACTCGGAGTATTCCTCACGTGCGTCTGCCGCACCCTTCATAAGTGCGTCAATGTCAATTCCTGCACAAGCGATAGGAAGAAGTCCTACTGCTGTCAGCACGGAGAAGCGTCCGCCGACATCATCGGGAACAACAAAGGTTTCGTAGCCCATCTTGTCGGAAAGCTCCTTGAGTGTTCCACGTGCCTTGTCTGTGGTAGCAAAAATTCTTTCCTTTGCACCCTCTTCGCCGTATCTTTCAACCAGCAGGTCTCTGAATACACGGAATGCCAGCGCAGGCTCAGTGGTAGTTCCGCTCTTGGAAATGATGTTTACCGAGAAATCCTTGCCGTCTACCAGTGAAACGATTTCGCTGAGGTATGTAGGCGACAGCGAGCAGCCTACGAAATAGATTTCGGGGGTATCCTTCTTCAGTGAGTTGTAAAGCGAAGAACGAAGCGCCTCAATAGCCGCTCTTGCGCCGAGGTAAGAACCTCCGATACCAATAACAATCAGCACCTGGCTGTTGCCCTTGATTTTTTCAGCTGCCTTTTTTATACGTTCAAACTCATCCTTGTCGTAGTTCACAGGCAGGTCAACCCAACCCAGAAAGTCATTTCCTGCGCCTGTTCTGCTTGTAAGCGTGATATGCGCAGAATTGACCTGAGGAGCGATACGAACCAGCTCGTGCTCTCTGACAAAGCCCTTCAGATACTTATCATCAACCTTGATGCTCATAAGTCATATTCTCCTTTGATTTTTTCGGGATACTATCCCAATCATTAAGCAATGGAGCTTCCGCAATTACATCTGCAGAGATGCCCTATGTTTATTATATATTAAATTTGCCAATTTTGCAAGGAGTTTTGAGCGAACAGTATGTTTTTGTGAATTTTCCGAAGATTTAACCGCAGTTTTTTGTTACTTTTGCACAACAACCTGACCATTCCCCGAAAACAGCACAGCAGTATCCTTTGCCATTTGGTATGTCTGCGGCACGAACTCTCCCAAAAACCGCCGATAGGCAAGCCACTCACGCATACGGTCGAGTGTTTCGGGGGTTGCGGCGGTGCATTGTTCGCCCTTGTAGGTGATTCTCGCAGTGCCGCCTCTGTTCACAAGCAGTCTTGCCAGTGCAAAAGCCTTGTCACAGCAGACAGACATTGCGTTATCTGCAATTTCGATATTCGTAGAAGCGCAGCCGTTGCTTTCGTCAAGACGTACCATAAGCCTTCCACGCTTTGCCGACAGCTTGTAGTTCACACGTCTTGGGGAGTCGCCGGGCGCATATTCCCTGTGCTCATATCCGGGCATATTGCCCTGAAGCACCGAAACGCCTTCTTCTGTTTCCTCGTCGTCAGACGGAAGCATATTCGGAAACACCTGCGGTCCGTCGTAATCAATCATCTGCGGCAGCACCGCAACCTGCATTGTCAGTCCGATTTTATTCTCAAAATGGAAGTTGTTCATAAAATCGCTGAGTACAATGTTCTTCACTGTTACATCGCACAGACCGCTGCGGCTTGTTGAAAACGAACCTTTCACAACCGCAGACTTTCTGAACAGCAGCGACGTTCTCACACGTATCGACTGCGCCGAACCAGTATCGGGTGAAATGCACACCTCAACAAACGGCGCAAAGCAGAAGCCTGCTTTCTCAACAACCACTTCGAAATTTACGTTTCTTCCGCACTCAACCGTGCCGCTTATGCCGTAAACTGAAACCTGCACGTGCTTTCTCGAAAGAAGGGTCAGCACCAGCGAAATCACGCTCATTCCGACAGTAGACGCAAGCAGTATACTTCCGATTGTGCCGTTGAGGAACAGCAGGAAAATGACGGAAAATATTATCGCAAAAACCGTACCCTGAATATTACTATGCCGTTCCACTCGCTCACCCCTTAACGGAAGCCCTTAAGCTTCTTCATTTTTAATATATGCTTATAGTTTCTGTACAGCCGACGTTCGTCGATGTTCTGCAAAAGCTGTTTGTTACCGCTGTAAAGCAGAATATCCGCCGCCTGCGTAATTTCAGCCGCCTCGCTGTCAGTGCCCAGCATACGTGAGAGAACACCCCTCACTTCGTCTGCTGAAGCAGACTTGCACGGCATATCCGCAATACGGCAGGCAACCCGTCTTGTGCGCACATACACCTCACGGATACGCTTTTCCTTGCCTATCAGCTTAAAGCGTAAAGTAAACCACAGTTCACTCATCCGCTCACGGAAAATCAGCCCCAGAACAAGCAGAACTGCCGCCACCGCTACCACCACGATAAGCACAATCCTCAGGGCAGTAAGGTCGCCCTTCTGATTTGCATATTTTGTGCCGTCAATTTCAAGCCAGCCGTAGCCTTTGATATAAGCGGTCGAATAGGCGTGTGCCTGTGCGGGAGTAACGTTATATCTGCCGTATTCATCAAGAATATCCTCGCTCAGCACAAAGCCCTCTGTGTAACGTGCAGGTATTTCCACTGCACGCAGCATAAGGGTAGTAGCAGTTGCGAAGTCTGTGCATATTCCTCGCTTACTTTCAAACAGGAAGTGTTCTGCCGTGCTTTCAACGGGAACATAATCCATATCGTATACAAAACCAGCGTCCTTAAACCATTTTTCAATGGCACGTGCCTTGTCATAGTCGCTGTCAAGCCCCTCGGTAATCTCCTCGGCAAGCCGCTCTATCTCTTCGGGGATTTCATCGTTCTGCTGACGATAACGATGTGCGTCTGTGTATTCAAGCACAATCGCACTATATTGTTCTTCGGAAATTACACCCTCGTCACGTGCCGCACGTAGCAGACCTATAAAATCTTCGTCATCAAGAAGATGTATAAAGCTCTCGTTAGGCAACGCCGCATAGTACTGAAGCATATATACCGCATTCTTCTTCATTTCCTCAGTGACGAAGATTTCGTCCTTCGGGTTGCGGTATGTCACCAAATCACCGCTCGGGAAAGTAACCTTGTATGTCCCCGACGGGTGAAGAACAACCTTTGTCGCACTTCCGTCACGTATCTGTATAGTCATATCAGCGTCAACAAACTGCGACTTTTCAAGGTTCACAAGCTTTTCGCTGTATTCCTCAAGCTGACCTCTCTTTGCCGCTTTTCTCAGTGTGTCAGCAAGCTGGGTATGGTTGATAAGCTCACGCTTATCCTGCCAGTATCGTGTGCCCTCGCTGAAGGTTTCGCTATATGTCCAGCCGTTCTCACCCTCGTAGATATCAAACGACCAGCGGATAACATTCTGCGGAATGTCTGTCGCAACAGAAAACAACACATTCTCCGCAGGCTTGTTGGCACCCCTGTTGGGCACCGACCTCTGAAGGAAATTCGTGAGATTTGCTCCGCCGCCGTAGATGTTTACATTGCGCTTTGAGAATACACTGTCAAGGTATGTTGAATATGGCGTGCTTTCCATAAACGGAATAATCAGCAGCAGCAAAGCCGACGCCACAGTAAGCAGACCCTTTGCACCCAGCCGCTCCCAATGTGATTTCGGGTCATCGAAATATCTGTGTACTTCGGGCGTTTCGGGCTTTGAAAGGCTCAGTGTTGCCGCAAGATAGCCTACTGCAAGGAACACAGCAATTCCAAGCGGCAGTGCGCCAAGCGTTCTCGCCGCAAGAATAAGCGGAATAAAAGACGGAAGCAGCAGAAAATTAGCCCTTGGCAGACACGCAGAAAAATAGAACACAACCAGTCCTATAATCTCCGAAAACATCAGTATAGCAACTAGTGCATAATCCCAGTAAAAATAGTCCGAAGAAGTAAAAATAAACTTGAAGAAAGACGGGTCCGCATTCTTCCCGAACATCAGCATTACCACTGCCGAAACAGGAATGTGTACTGCAAGAAACAACAGCGGCAGCAGTTTTTTCCTCTTTCTCAAGCAGTAGAACAGCATATAAATTCCGCCGCACACCACTGTCATCAGGAGTGTAGTTATAACAACCCTACTACGGCACAGCACATACATAAGCGCCGCACACATCGAGCAGATATAAAGCAGTACGCCAATCGGCTCTGCACCGTCGTAGACCTTTTTTATTTTTTTAACCATAAATATTATTTAAGATACGAATACAACCTGCATTTAATCATACCGTTGTAAAGCTTTCGGTTTTTGTCTGCTTTCTTGCCGAAGAAATTCTCGAATTCCTCATCGGGCGTGATGACGTAAAGCTGATTTGTGCCAAGCGGCAGCATTCTGTCGCCCATTACACTGTAAAGCGTTCTTGCCTGCTCAGCGTCAAGCATACGCTCGCCGTAGGGAGGGTTCGTGAGAATCTTCATCATATCGGCGGTCTTTTCCCACGCACGGATATCACGCTTGCGTGCCGTTACGAAATCGGCAACTCCTGCCTTTTTCGCATTGTCGAGGGTGAGCTTTACGCACTCCTCGTCAAGGTCGTAGCCAACCGCCTTGAAGTCCACGTCACGCTTTTCAAGCGAGCGTGCTTCCTCACGGGCTTTCTTCCACGCCGCCGCAGGGAGGAACTTCATTCTCTCGCCTGCAAAACGTCTGTTGATACCAGGGGCGATATTCAGCGCACGGAGCGCACTTTCTATAAGGATAGTACCCGAACCGCAGAACGGGTCGCAGATTATGTCATTTCCACGCACTCTCGACAAGTCCACAATGCCTGCCGCAAGCGTTTCACGGATAGGTGCGGCATTGCCTACCGCACGATAGCCACGCTTGTGCAGACCATCGCCGCTTGTGTCAAGGGTGAGCAGAAACTCGTTCTTCATCAGCGAAAAGCGGATTTTGCATTCTGTGCCGTTTTCAGGGAGAACATTCACCCCGTAAGCCGCACCGAGATTGACCGCCATTGCTTTCTTCACGATCTTCTGACAGGCGGGGATACTTGTAAGCTTTGAATTAAGCGAGTGTCCGTTGTTGGGAAATGCGTCGTTCTTTCCGATAAACTCCGCAAGCTCAAGCTTTTTTATTCCCTCGAACAGCTCGTCAAAGGTTTCCGCTTTAAACTTGCCCAGCACAACGCTTACACGCTCGGCAACGCTCAGGAAAATGTTCGCCTTTGCGCACACCAGTGCGTCGCCCGTGAAAAACACACGTCCGTCCTGAACCTCGATATCCTCGCCGCCTGCTCTGCGCACCTCAAACGAGAGGGTTTTCTCCAGTCCGAAGTGACAGGGCGCAACCATTCTGAATTTCATCATAATGCCTTCTTACCTATATCCTTGCGGTAGTGAGCCTTTTCAAACGAAATACCCTCAACCGCCTT
>JAZQBH010000232.1:0-5030 GCA_045545655.1 Oscillospiraceae bacterium | reverse complement strand
TTATATCATATTCCAATATGAATTGCAAGTAAAGCCCTCTGCGGCAACTAAACCGCAGAAGGCTTTTTCTTTACTCCTCAAACCCGATTACAAGCCAGTCGTCCACAACGTCCCAGAAGCTGATGTCATACTCGGGCTGGTCGTCGTGAAGCCACAGTGCTGATTTCCCCGTGGAAACGTCAATGACCACATATCCGCCCGAACCCGACTCAAACAAGCCATATGACGTGTTCAGGTTTATTCTGAGCGGCTCTTCCAGTTCGTCAAGAATGCCCCATTCGTCGTCGCCCAGACACGATATATTTCCGCTCTCCACAAGCCCCATACCTTTACTGCAATAGTCGTAAAAGCCGTTGTGAATGTTCTTATAGAATGCAGTAACCGTTTCGGGCAATTCGGGGAGGTTTATCTCAATTCGGGAATCCATCGGGTTGCCGCCTATGTAGTACAGCATATCTCCGCTCTCTGCGGCAATGGAATACAGCAGAGAAAACTTGTCGCCCACACGGATTAAGTCCACATCACGCAGATTTTCACTCATATAGTCGATAGTGTTCGACAGTTCTTTTCCGAGAACTCTCCAGCATTCCAGTATACCCTTGATTTTCTTTTCGGTACTGCTTTCGCACAATGCACAAGCCCACTCTTTCGGAATAAAATCCTTGACCGAGCTTATTTCGTCGGCTGAAAATAACTTCACTTCTTCATTATAGTAATTGTATTCTTCGAGAATTTCTTCAAGTTCCTTGCTCATAATCCCTGTTTCCTTTCACGGTTGGTAGATAGTACTTATATTGTACAATATTTGAACACATTTGTCAAGAAAAATTTAAAAAAATTATTTTACCCCCTTGACAATGTATAGGTATAGTGTTATAATTGTATACATAGAGGTTATACAATTTTAGTTTTTGAGTAGTTCGAAATGCTCATAAGCTATTAACCCAAAAGGAGTGCACTGAATGAATATCAATATCAGCAATGCGGCTGGCGAGCCTATCTACTTACAGATAGTAAACCAGATTAAAACGCAGATTTTAGAGGGCAGACTGAAGGAAGGCGATATGCTTCCGTCTATGCGAAACCTTGCCACTGAACTGCGAATCAGCTTTATGACAACAAAACGTGCCTACGAGGAGCTTGAACGTGACGGCTTTATCGAGTCCTACACGGGCAGAGGCAGCTTTGTAAAGGCACAGAATATGGAGCTTTACCGTGAGGAGCAGATTAAGGCTATCGAGGGTCTGCTTGCAGAGGCGGGCGATAAGGCACGCAGATGCGGCATCACAATGGAAGAGCTTCACGGTCTGCTTGACCTTGTAAACGGAGGAGAATAGTTATGAGCGGTTATGAAAACGCTATTGAAATCAAAGGTATAACCAAGAAGTATGACGGGTTTACACTGGATAATGTAAGCTTTAATGTTCCGAAGGGCAGTATTATGGGCTTTATCGGACAGAACGGCGCAGGCAAGTCTACCACGATACGCAGTCTGCTGAACATTATCCCCGTGGACGGCGGAGAAATCAGTTTGCTTGGGCTTGACCACATCAAGGACGAGCAGAAAATCAAGGAGCGGATTGCCGTCGTTTTCGATGAGATACCCTTCCACGATATTTTCAACGCAAAGGATATGTCACGTATCTTTGAGGGCATTTACCCGAACTGGAACAGAAACGAATATATGCGTTATCTTGAACGCTTTCAGCTTCCCCGAAAGAAGAAAATCGGCGATTTTTCAAAGGGTATGAAGATGAAATTGCAGATAGCCTGTGCATTATCCCACAACGCAGAGCTGCTTGTAATGGACGGACCTACATCAGGACTTGACCCCGTTGTGCGTGATGAAATTCTCCGTATTTTTATGGAGTATCTCGAAAACGGCGAGCGCAGTATTCTTATGTCCTCGCACATCACAAGCGACCTCGAAAAGATTGCCGACAGCATTACCTACATCGACAGGGGAAAAATTCTGCTGAGCGGCTATAAGGACGAAATCCTCGAAACGCACGGCGTTATCAAGTGCAGTAAGGAACAGCTTGCTGAAATCGACACCGCTGATATCGTAAGCGTGCGTACAAATTCGTTCGGCGCAGAGGTTATGATAAACAACCGTGAGGCGGCATACAGCAAGTACAGCGGACTTATCCTTGACCCGACAACGCTTGAGGAGATTATGGTTTTCTACGTTAACCGTGACAAGAAAGAGTGGGGTAACAGCTATGTCAATGGCAAAGTTTAAATCGCTTGTTTTCCGTGAGCTTAAAATCTCACGCAAACACTATCTGATGGGACTTGCACTGATTGCATTTTTCAGCATTATGCTGGGTCTTTCAGTACGTGTAGTGTATGCCGAGCAGTTGAAAGACGGCGAAACCCCTGATATACTTGTTCTTTTTTTCTCTTATGTTGTTTCGGCTCTTGCGGCGGCAATTGCTGGGGGCGACAACCCTGCACTTAAAGCGGATATTACTTCGGGCTGGGGTGCGTATTCCTTTGCACTGCCCATATCGGCTTTTGAGAAAACTCTCGTAAAATACGCTATAAAGGCAATGATGCTTGTTGCGGGAGCAGTTGTAGTACTGGTTGTATCCTCGGTGCTTTATGCTACGTCGGGTGTGGGAATTATACCGCCCTCGGTGATGTTCTGCTATTTTATCTGCGCCGACCTGTTTATGATAATTGATATTGTTTATCAGACTATTGCAATCCGTGCGGATAACCCTAAATTGCTCAAACGGCTTGGAATAATTGCGGGTGTTGTCGTTTTTGCGGCTCTGATAGTGATAGACCTGATTGTTCTCGGCGGCTCTGACCCCGAAATTGAAGCGGCTATGAGGGAGATTGAACAAGCAGACTCGCCTGCAATTCTCAATAAGTTTATTCACTATGTTACAATCCCCAGCGCGGCTGGCATTATCGGAATTGTGCTTGTTTTCGTAATCTTCGCCGCTGGCTTTGCGGTGATGGTGAAAAACCACGGAAGGAGAAAAGCGTGATGAAAGGATTTCTTTACAAGGAGATAAAGCAGAATCGCTTGTATATACTTCTTACTGTCGCACTTGCGCCTGTGATGGTTTATCTGCCGCTTGTGCTGAATATGATAGCGACAAAATCAGTAGGCAAGGAGTCGTTTTATCATCTGGCAAGCGAGGGCGTGATTGTAAGAGTGCTGACGATTACTGTCGGATATTGCTGTGCCTATGCACTTCAGTCGTTTGTTCTCAAGGGCGAGGACAGAAAGATGTGGGGATTTTTTGTCGGCTCTGCACCTAACGGCATAAGAAATTTCATCGGTATGAAATATCTGTTCACCGCGGGGCTGAACATTATGTTCTCGGCACTGACGGCGCTGTGCGATTTGATTTTAGTGTTTATGATGAAATACCTGTGCGGCCTGAACGTTCAGTTTATGTGGGAAATTTACCTGTCAATGGCATTTCTTATGATGCTTTGGAGTGCGTTTGAAATGCCCTGCACAATCCGTTTCGGCGAGAAGAAGGGCACTATTCTGCGAATGATTCTTCTAGTGGCACTGTTAGCAATTTTTATCGGCGTGACGCTTCTCTGGCCCGACGCAGTTGAAAAGTTCAGACTGGCCCTCTGGTTAAATGCCGATTTGCCTGACATTATGAGGTGGGCAACGCCCATAGTTTCATTGGGTGGATTTGTGCTTTCCTGGTTTATTTCCTGCAAGGTGTACTTGAAAGGCGTAATGAACTGCTATAAATAAGGAGTAACTATGAAAAAGATTTTATCAGCGATTATGGCGGCGGTTATAGCCGTGTCTGCGCTTTGCGTGGGTGCGTCTGCGGCGGAAACCGCAACTCCGTCAGGGGTGGGCTTCAGCGAAATCGGCAAGGAAATCGAAAATTTTGCCGCTGAAAACGAGGGCAGTTATGCGTCCTTTGCAACAGCGGTGTTCAACGACGGCGAGGTAGTCTACAGCAAGCATTTCGGTTACACAGACCGTGAAAACAAAATCGCCGCAGATGAAAACTCTGTTTACGAGTGGGGCAGTATTTCCAAACTGCTTGTGTGGGTGAGCGTTATGCAGCTGCACGAACAGGGCAAGCTTGACCTTAACGCAGACATCAAAACCTATCTCCCCGAAGGCTTTCTCACTAAACTGAAATACGACGAGCCTATTACAATGCTCAACCTGATGAACCACAATGCTGGCTGGCAGGAAACTATCGTTGGAATTGAGGCAGGCGGCGAGGATAAGATTATCCCTCTCGGCGAGGCGCTGAAGAAAAGCGAGCCTGTGCAGATTTTCCGTCCCGGTGAGGTTGCCGCTTATTCCAACTGGGGTGCGGCACTCGGCGGATACATAGTAGAGTGCGTAAGCGGAATGGACTACGCACAGTATGTACACGAAAATATCCTTGCTCCCCTTGGAATGGAGCATACCTCTGTCGGAGCAGATTTAAGCGACAACGAATGGGTTAAAACTCAGCGTGAAAAGCAGAAAGCCTATATGATAATGAGTGCGGAAATGGCTGGTATGGCAATGGACGAGGATTTAGGACAGTGCATAAGCTGGATAAACCTTTATCCGGCTGGCTCTGCAACCAGCACGCTTGCTGACATCACGAAATTTGCTCAGGCATTTGTCGCTGACGACACCCCTCTGTTTGAAAAACAGGAAACACTTGAGCTTATGCTCAGCGCAAGCGATTATCACGGGGATACCGATGTTCCTCAGAGCTGTCACGGTCTGTTGCCTACGGAATACGCTGTAACAACTTACGGTCACGGCGGCAACACCAACGGCGGCTCGTCAAATCTCGTGTTCGACCCTGTTTCAAAAACGGGTGCTGTGGTGCTTACCAATCAGGCGTATGAAGTGCTGTTTACAAGCAAAATTCCGTCAATGGTGTACGGCGATGTAAAGGATAACCGTATCCTTAAAAATGCAGTAATCAACGAACGCACAGACATCAGCGGAAACTATGTTGTAAGCCGTTCCGTTTTCAGAGGAATGCTTAAAATCATCAATGTGTTGAACTACCTTTCGCTGTCACAGG
>JAZQBH010000231.1:0-6302 GCA_045545655.1 Oscillospiraceae bacterium | reverse complement strand
CATATAACCCCACAGGCTCAGGCTCAGGTATCAAGGCTGTTGAGGCAGGAACCTGCGACATCGGACTTTCAAGCCGTGACTTAAAGGACGAGGAAAAGGAACAGGGACTTGAAGCGACAGTTCTTGCTTATGACGGTATTGCAATCATCGTAAACCCAGAAAATCCCGTTTCTGATCTTGACATTGAAACGATCGCTAAAATCTACACAGGCGAAATCGCAAACTGGAGCGAGATCGGCGGTAATGACAGCGAAATCGTACTTATCGGACGTGAAGCAGGAAGCGGTACTCGTGACGGCTTTGAGTCTATCACAGACACAGAGGATAACTGCAAGTACCGTCAGGAGCTTACCTCCACAGGCGACGTTATCACAACAGTTGCAGGTAATCCCGCCGCAATCGGTTATGCATCAGTAGCGTCTGTAAAGGATAGCGTAAAAATGCTGACAGTCGGAGGAGTTGCTCCAAGTGAAGAAACAATCAAGGACGGCAGCTATGTTGTTCAGCGTCCGTTCGTACTCGTAACAAAGGCTGATACAGAGCTTTCAGAAAGTGCACAGGAGTTCTTCGACTACATTACATCTGAAAACGCAAGTGAAGCAATTTCCTCCGCAGGTGTTGTTGCGGCAAACTGAAGTAAAAACGGCGATGCGGCGGTACTTTGCCGCATACTGCCATATACGGAGCAAAATTATGAAGAAAAATAAAATGATAGAAAAAGCCATTCACGGCGTATTTCTGATACTCGGATTGCTTACTGTAGGCTGTGTATTGCTTATCACGATATATCTTGTAATTTCAGGCATTCCTGCCATAACAGAAATCGGACTATTTGATTTCCTCTTTGGCACAGAGTGGGCGTCAACCGCTACTGAACCAAGCTATGGAATACTTCCCTTCATTTTAACAAGCGTTTACGGCACGGCAGGAGCAATTTTAATTGGCGTTCCCATAGGTTTTTTTGCAGCGGTCTATCTTTCAAAGCTTGCAAACCCAAAGGTAAAAGCCTTTATGGAGGGAGCGGTAAGCTTGCTTGCTGGTATCCCCTCTGTTGTGTATGGTCTGGTGGGTATGCTTGTACTTGTGCCGGCAGTGCGTGAGATATTTGATATTCCCGACGGCGCAAGTCTTTTTTCAGCAATCATAGTTCTTGCGATAATGATACTGCCCTCTATCATAAAAGTGTCAATGACCGCTCTTGAAGCAGTACCTAAGGAATATGAGGACGCATCGTTAGCTCTCGGTGCAACTCCTGTTGAGACTTATTTCAAAGTTTCCGTACCTGCCGCAAAAAGCGGTATTGCGGCGGCTGTTGTGCTTGGAGTAGGACGTGCAATAGGTGAAGCTATGGCGGTTATGATGGTATCGGGCAATGTTCCGAATATGCCATCGCTTTTCCAGAGTGTACGTTTTCTCACGACTGCTGTTGCAAGCGAGATGTCCTATTCAAGTGGACTTCAGCAGCAGGCACTTTTCTCAATAGCACTTGTACTGTTCCTCTTTATAATGCTTATAAACGCAACTTTAAATTTCTTTCTTAAAAAGGAGAAAGACTGATGCTCAGTAAAAAAAGAAAAGCCTATATCGGCGGAATGAAAGCCGCAATGTATATTTCCACGGGACTAACTGCGGCACTTGTCATATTCCTTGTGGCGTATGTTTTTGTCAAGGGTATCCCTCATATTTCGTGGGAGCTTCTGTCCACGAAGCCCAGCTACATAAGCGGGAAAATCGGTATTCTCCCCGATATTTTAAATACGCTTTATATCGTTATAGCAACACTTATATTCGTTATTCCGTTAGGCGTTGGTGCGGCGATTTATCTTACAGAATACGCAAAAAACAAAAAGCTTGTCGGCATTATCGAATATGCGGCAGAAACACTTTCGGGTATCCCATCTATCATTTACGGGCTTGTGGGAATGTTGTTTTTCTGTCAGTTTCTCGGTTTCAAAACTTCTCTTCTGGCTGGTTCACTTACTCTTGTAATTATGAATCTGCCAACTGTTATGAGAACTACACAGGAAAGTCTTAAAACAGTTCCGCAAAGCTATCGTGACGGTGCATTCGGGCTTGGTGCTGGAAAATGGAGAGTTATAAGAACTGTCGTACTCCCCGGATGTGTTGACGGTGTAATAACAGGCTGTATTCTGTCGATAGGACGAATTCTCGGCGAATCTGCGGCACTTCTCTTTACCGCAGGCTTTGCACACGCTCTGAATGGAATTTTTGAAGGACTTACTTCTCCCGGAGCTTCTCTTACCGTTGCGCTTTATGTCTATGCAAAGGAACAGGGCGAGTTCGGAGTTGCCTTTGCGATAGCGGCAATACTTATGATTTTAACGCTTCTGATAAATTTTTCTGCAACCCTTGTCAGCAAATATTTTGCAAAAAAGTGTGAGCTTTGATAGGAAGGAATGATACAATGAGCGATATAATGACAGCGAAAAACCTTAATTTATGGTATGACCAGACACAGGCTCTGAAAAATGTGAATATCACCATTCCAGAAAAGAGCATAACTGCCTTTATCGGGCCGTCAGGCTGCGGAAAGTCCACATTTCTCAAAACCCTGAACCGTATGAATGACCTTATCCCATCGGTTAAGATAACAGGTGAGGTATGCTACAACGGACAGAACATCTATGACAGCAGTGTTGATGTAAACGAGCTTCGCCGTGAGATCGGAATGGTGTTCCAAAAGCCTAACCCGTTCCCTATGAGTATTTACGACAATATTGCCTACGGTCCGAGAACGCACGGCATAAAGAACAAGGTAAAGCTTGATGAAATTGTGGAACAGTCCCTCCGTGACGCTGCTATCTGGGACGAGGTAAAGGACAGACTGAAGAAAAACGCCCTCGGAATGTCAGGCGGTCAGC
The DNA here is from genome assembly GCA_045545655.1 of Oscillospiraceae bacterium. Lineage (GTDB taxonomy): Bacteria > Bacillota > Clostridia > Oscillospirales > Ruminococcaceae > CAG-115. Next base: position 3,420 of record JAZQBH010000231.1, on the reverse strand, counting down.
AGCAGAGATTGTGCATTGCAAGAGCACTCGCCGTTAAGCCGAAAATTCTTCTTATGGACGAGCCGACCTCTGCACTTGATCCAATTTCAACTTCAAGGATTGAAGAACTTGCAATTGAACTGAAAAAGAGTTATACTATTGTTATTGTAACTCATAATATGCAGCAGGCAGTCCGAATTTCCGACAATACGGCATTCTTTTTACTGGGCGAGCTTATCGAATACGGCGAAACAGAAAAGCTGTTTTCACAGCCGACAGATAAGCGTACCGAAGACTATATTACAGGAAGGTTTGGATAATGAGAAGCAGATTTGATGAGCAGTTAAATATACTTAACACGGAAATGATAGAAATGGGCGCACTCTGCGAGGAGGCTATCGCTCTTGCATCAAAGGCTCTGACTACGGGAAATGTGGCACTTGCGGAAAATGTTTCAGCAATTTCATCGGACATCGACCACATGGAACGTGATATTGAAGCACGCTGTATGAAATTACTTTTACAGCAGCAGCCTGTTGCAAGAGATTTAAGGCAGATTTCCGCTGCACTTAAAATGATAACCGATATGGAACGTATCGGCGATCAGGCGGAGGATATTGCAGAGATAATCACTTATCTTGAGGGAAAGACCGCAGATGAAACGGTACATATCCGTGATATGGCAGCTGAAACAATTTCAATGGTAACCGACAGCGTTGACGCTTATGTAAAGAAGGATACCAAGCTTGCAAAATCGGTTATTGTACACGATGACAAGGTTGATGAATACTTCGACAAGATAAAGAACAGTCTTATAAAAATGATTGCAGAAAATCCCGAAAACGGTGAATATGCTCTTGACCTTCTGATGATTGCAAAGTATTTTGAGCGTATCGGTGACCATGCAACTAATATTGCTGAGTGGGTAATTTTCTCGGTAACCGGACAGCATAAGAACCCATAAAGGAGTTGATTTTATGATATGGTGCGTTGAAGATGACGCAAGTATCCGTGATATAGAGGTTTATGCCTTGCAGTCAACAGGACTGGAGGCAAAGGGCTTTGAGGACGGAGACAGTTTTCTGTCTGCACTTAAAACAGAGCTTCCCGACCTTGTAATTCTTGACGTAATGCTCCCCGGAAAGGACGGCATTGAGGTGCTGAAAATTCTTAAAAGTACAGCGGAATATGTGGATATTCCCGTTATTATGGCTACGGCAAAGGGGGCGGAATTTGATAAGGTGCAAGGACTTGACTTGGGTGCTGATGATTACCTTGTAAAGCCCTTCGGAATGATGGAGATGATTTCAAGGGTAAAGGCGGTTATGCGCCGCTGTAAACCGAAAACAATTAGCCGTGTATTACAGACAAAAGGTCTTTCCCTCAATCTTGATGAGCGTACCGTGACGATAGACGGCGAAAAGATTTCGCTTACATATAAGGAATTTGAACTGCTTTCACTTTTTATGAGAAATGTCGGACTTGTCTTTTCAAGAGATACACTTTACAATGAGATATGGGGGGCAGATTTCGTGGGCGAGACAAGAACAGTTGATATGCACATCAGAACTCTCCGTCAAAAGCTGGCAAAATACGGCGAAATGATTGAAACTGTCCGTCACGTTGGTTATAAGTTCGGAGGCGGCTATGACAAGTAAAATTTTTCGTTCGATTTTTATAACGGCTCTTGCCGTTTTTATGGCAACTCTTGCAATAATAACAAGTTTTCTCTATGGCTATTTCACTGACATTCAGATAGACCAGCTTAAAGATGAGCTTTCTATTGCTTCTGTAGGTACAGAGCAGTCAGGAAATGCTTATCTTGAAAATCTCAAATCTGATAATTTTCGTCTGACGTGGGTATCTTCTGATGGTAAGGTGCTTTTTGATTCGCAGGCAGATAAATCTGTAATGGACAATCACATTGACCGTGAGGAAATTATAGAAGCACTTGAAACAGGTAAAGGAAGCAGTTCACGTTATTCTGCAACGCTTACCGAGAAAACGCTTTATGAGGCAGTACTTCTTTCTGACGGGACTGTACTGCGTATTTCCGTAAATCGTGCAAGCGGACTTACGCTCCTTTTAGGTTTGCTCTATCCTGTGCTTATTGTGATTATAATTGCAGTTATCATTTCAGCAATTCTTGCACATAAGATGTCAAAACGAATAATCGAGCCGCTCAATAAACTTGATCTGGATAATCCTATGGAGAATGACGCTTACGAAGAAATCGCACCGCTTCTCAGCCGTATCCACAGGCAGAATTTGAAGATTGAGCGTAAAGCGGCAGAACTTAACCGCAGAAGAGATGAGTTTGAGCTTATCACCCAAAATATGCGTGAAGGACTTTTGCTGCTTGATAAGAACAGAAACATTCTCACCATAAACTCTGCGGCTATGAAGATTTTCGGTACAGATGAAAAGTGCGTGGGAACAGAATTTCTTACCATTAACCGCAGACACGACATTGCCTCTGCAATCGAAAAGGCACTTGCAGGCGGACACGCTGAAATACGCACAAAGCTTGGTGAACGTGAATACCAGTTCGATATAAGCCGTATTGAAACTGACGGCGAAATTGTCGGTGCAGTTATTCTCGCATTTGATATAACAGAGCAGGCAGATACTGAACGGCTCCGCAGAGAGTTCACAGCGAATGTTTCCCACGAACTTAAAACTCCGCTTCAATCAATTACAGGAAGTGCCGAGCTTATAGAAAATGGGCTTGTAAAGCAAGAAGATATGCCACGATTTGTAAGTCATATCCGTGAAGAAGCAACACGCCTTGTAACGCTTGTGGAGGACATTATAAGACTGTCACAGCTTGATGAACAGACAGAACTTCCGAAAGAAAATGTTTCGCTTTTTGAAATTGCAAATGAAGCTTGTGGAATTCTTCGTGACAGCGCAAATAAAAAGGATATTTCTCTCAAAGTCACCGGTGACAACGGAAATGTTTTAGGCGTGAAACACCTGCTTTTCGAGGTTATCTATAACCTTTGCGACAACGCAGTCAAGTATACACCCGACGGCGGTAAGGTTAAGGTCGATATTTCAGAAGCGGAAAATGATGTAACACTCACAGTTTCTGATAACGGAATAGGTATCGCTCCCGAACACCACGCAAGAATTTTTGAACGTTTTTATCGTGTGGATAAGAGCCACTCAAAGAAATCTGGCGGAACAGGTCTCGGACTTTCTATTGTTAAACACGCTGTTAGTTATCATAACGGAAAGATTTCAGTTCAGAGCGAAGAAAATAAAGGTACTGCTGTTACAGTAATATTACCGAAAAGTGAATAAATTTAAGCGGCCGAAAATTACTTCGGTCGCTTTTTGTAATATAATAAGTATATTTTCACCCATACACGCAGTTATTCTTTCGTAATATGAAATACCCTACCATTTCAGCACCGGTAAGTTACAGTAAATCTGTAT
>JAZQBH010000230.1:0-5118 GCA_045545655.1 Oscillospiraceae bacterium | reverse complement strand
GATACCGTTCACGCGTTAAGGGACGTTTCTATTTCCTTCCGTGAATGCGAGCTTGTGGCTATTCTCGGTCACTCGGGCTGCGGAAAAACCACGCTGCTCAACATCATCGGCGGACTTGACCACTACACAAAAGGCGACCTTGTAATCAACGGACGCTCCACAAAGCAGTACAAATCCCGTGACTGGGACACCTACCGCAACCATTCCGTAGGCTTCATCTTCCAGAGCTACAATCTTATTCCGCACCAGAGCGTGCTTGCCAACGTTGAGCTTGCGCTTACCCTGTCGGGCGTTTCCAAAAACGAGCGCAGAAAGCGTGCGGCTGAGGCTCTTGCAAAGGTAGGTCTTGCAGACCAGATGCACAAGCGTCCCAATCAGATGTCGGGCGGTCAGATGCAGCGTGTTGCTATCGCACGTGCGCTGGTAAACGACCCCGATATCCTTCTCGCAGACGAGCCGACTGGTGCACTTGATACAGAAACCTCCATTCAGATTATGGAGCTTATCAAGGAAATCGCCAAGGACCGCCTTGTTATTATGGTAACTCACAACCCCGACCTTGCTACCGATTACGCTACACGTATCGTAAAGCTGGTTGACGGTCAGATAATGAGCGACTCCAATCCCTTTGATCCGTCTGACGGCAAGGAGGAGGAAAAGTCCAAGAAGCCCGCAAGCACCAAAAAAACAAAGATGTCGTTTCTTACGGCGCTTGCACTTTCCAGAAACAACCTTCTTACCAAAAAGGGACGTACATTCCTTACTTCGTTTGCAGGCAGTATCGGTATCATAGGCATTGCGCTTATCCTGTCGCTGTCAAACGGCGTTCAGCTGTACATAAACAATGTTGAGCGTTCAACGCTTTCATCTTACCCCATTTCCATTCAGCAGGAAACTGTCGACTACACCAGTATGATGTCCTCAATGATGGGAATGCAGGAAAGCCAGCTTGAGGGCCGTGAACCCGACCGCATCTACACCAACAACATTTCTACTGAAATGGTCAAGACAATGCTTTCGGAGATTACGACCAACAACCTTGCTGACTTCAAGACCTACATTGAAAGTAACCCGAACAACATTCTTGACAATGTTTCTGAGATACAGTACAGCTACTCACAGAACCTGTACATCTATGCAAGAGATCTGAACGAGAAAATTATCCGTGTAAACCCCTCCACTGTAATGACAGCGGCTATGGGCGAGGGTATGGGCGCTAACATCGAGCAGATGAGCGGTACATACTCCTCACTTATGGGCGGCGGAGCAAATATGATTGACGTGTGGACAGAACTGCTTGACTCCACACTCAACACTGACAACTATGACGTGCTTGCGGGACGTTTCCCCACAAGCTGGAACGAAGTTGTTGTTATCGTAACCGAAAACAACGAGGTTTCCGACGTAACGCTCTATGCGCTTGGTCTGCGTGACCAGCAGGAGCTTACCGATATGATGACCAGCATTATGGCAGGTGAAACCTTTGACCTTGACACAGCCGACAAATCGTTCTCTTATGACGATTTCCTGAGCCTTGATTTCAGACTGCTTGTGCCTTCTGACTTCTACGGCGAGGACGGCAAGGGCTACAAGGATATGACCGATGATGACGAGTTTATGGCAAAGGCGCTTGACGCCGCTCCGCAGATCAAGGTAGTCGGCATTATCCGCCCCAACGGCGACAGCCTGCTGTCTTCCGCTATGAGCGGAGGCGTTGGCTACACACGTTCGCTCACCGAGTATATGATAGACCGTGCGAACAATTCCAAGCTTATGCTCAAGCAGAAGGAAAACCCTGAAATCGACATATTCACAGGCATTGAGTTCCCCAAGGAGGACGAAAAGCCCGAAGAACCCAAAACCGAAGAAGAAGCAATGGCAATTGTAATGCAGATGCTTACACCCGACCAGCAGTCTGCGCTTACAAATTCGCTTGTTTCCTCGCTTGCCCCCGAACAGCAGGCACAGATTATGCAGCTGCCGCCTGAGCAGATTCAGGGCGCACTGTTCGGTGCGGTTGACCAGCAGACTATAACCCGTGCATTTATGCAGGTGCTTTCACCTGAGCAGATTCAGCAGTTTATGCAGCTTTCGCAGAAGCCTGAGTCCACAAAGGCTACCTACAACGGCAACCTTGAAATTCTCGGTGAGGCAGACCTTGCAAAGCCCACAGGAATTTCAATCTACGCAAAGGATTTCGACAGCAAGGAAATCATAACACAGTTCATCACTGACTACAACGAGGCTAAGACCGCCGAGGACAAATCCGAGGATGTTATCAACTACACCGACTATGTAGGTATGATGATTTCTTCTGTGTCTACCATTATCGACGCTATCTCGTATATCCTTATTGCGTTTGTGGCGATTTCGCTTGTGGTATCCAGCATTATGATTGGTATTATCACCTACATCTCCGTGCTGGAGCGCACAAAGGAAATCGGTATTCTGCGTGCGATGGGTGCGTCGAAGAACGACGTTTCAAACGTATTCAATGCAGAAACGCTTATCGTAGGCTTTACCTCGGGCGCAATTGGAATACTCACCACTGTTATCCTGATTTTCCCGATAAACATTATCATAGAGCATCTTACAGATATCGAGAATATGGCTAAACTGCCGTGGCAGGGCGGCGTAATCCTCGTTATTATCAGTATGCTGCTTACGCTTATCGCAGGTCTGTTCCCCGCTTCCGTTGCGGCGAAGAAGGACCCCGTTGAGACACACAGAAAAGAATAAAACACAGAAAACCATCCTTGAATTGCTTTCAAGCGGTGTTTCGTTCAATATAAAGTGACTCCATCGATAAGCCGAGTTCTGTCGTGTATGACCATCTATCTAGCCGCACAGTCGCCTGTGCGGTCAAGCCGCCTTAATCAGGGTACGCCGAGCAGACGTATTACTCCCCGAACCAATCGGCGTTGCATCGGATAGGGTTTACATAGCAATGCGGTCTCCCGCACTCTGGTGAGCTCTTACCTCGCCTTTCCATCCTTACCGTAAAACGGCGGTATATCTCTGTTGCACTTGCCCTAAGGTCGCCCTCGGCTGACGTTATCAGCTACCCTGCTCTGTGATGCTCGGACTTTCCTCATCGTATTCACATACGCCGCGGTCATATAATGAAGTCACCGATATATTATACCACAATCTGATTATTATTTCAAGGGCTGTTTTCAATTTTGTTGAACTTACACAAAATTTTCACGTATAACCCCCTTGACAAAATGATTTAACTGATATACAATGTAATATGTATGATTGTATTACTATATCACTTTTTATTGGAAAATTTTTCTAATTTGCCGAAAAATTACGGGGAACGGGTCATCAGACCCACAGATTTTTTACAAACAGCCTTTTTCGATAGATTGTAATATGTATGATTTGTTTTATTCGTGTAATAATACGATAAAACGGGAGGAGAAAATAATGGAAGAATATAATGTAGAGAATTACCATCTTAATTTCGTTGAAGAAGAATACGATGAAAAAGGAATTCTCACAAAATTCGCAACCAAGTACCCTGACAGCTTCAACTGGAGCTACGACATCATTGACAAATACGCTCAGATGGAGCCCGACCGCCGCGCACTGTTGTGGGTTGACCTTCAGGGTAACGAAAAGCGGCTGTCTTTCGGGGAACTTTCACGGATGTCCAACAAGGCGGCTAATATGTTCCTTGATATGGGAATTAAAAAGGGCGACTGCGTAATGCTGGTGCTTAAGCGCCACTATCAGTTCTGGTATATTATCACTGCACTTATGAAAATCGGCGCAATTGCCATTCCCGCAACTCACTTGCTTACAAAGAAGGATTTTCTCTATCGTTTCAACGCGGCAGATGTTAAGGCAATCGTCAGCACAAATCAGGGCGAGGTTGCAAAGCATATCGAACAGGCTGATGAACAGGCAGACGAAAAGCTTATTGAGAAATTTATCGTAAACGGTTCAAGAGATGGCTGGGTTGATTTCGACAAGGAAATCGAAAAATACCCCGACACCCTTGAACGTATCGAAACAAAAGCAAGCGACCTGTTCCTCATTTATTTTACATCAGGTACAACAGGTCACCCGAAGATGGCATCTCATCAGCACGCCATAACCCTTGCACATATTCAGACAGCAAAGCACTGGCAGAAGGTTGACCCGAATGGTCTGCATCTGACAATTTCCGATACAGGCTGGGCAAAGGCAACCTGGGGAAAGCTGTTTGGTCAGCTTACAATGGGCACTTGCGTGTTCGTGTATGATTTCGACAAGTTCATTCCCGATAATATGCTGCGAATGATTGAAAAATACAAGGTAACAACGCTTTGCGCACCGCCCACAATGTTCAGATTTTTCATCAACGAGGGACTGGAAAAATACGACCTGTCTTCGCTTACCTACTGCAATATCGCAGGCGAGGCACTTCAGCCCGAGGTATTCAACAAATGGTATGAATACACAGGAATTAAGCTGATGGAAGGCTTTGGTCAGACGGAAACGACCTGTATTATCGGAAACCTTATCGGCACAGAGCCAAAACCCGGCTCAATGGGCAAGCCTATGCCGATGTATCATGTTGAGCTTGTAGACGCCGAGGGCAAGCCCGTGCCGCCTAACACGGTAGGCGAAATTGTAGTCTGCGGAGAATATCTGAATACTATGGGTGTGTTCAAGGGCTATTATAAAAATCCCGAGCTTACTCAGAAAGCGTGGTATGACGGAATGTACCACACAGGCGACACCGCAACCCGTGACGAGGACGGCTATTACTGGTATGTCGGCAGAAACGACGACGTTATCAAGTCAAGCGGTTACAGAATAGGTCCGTTCGAGATTGAAAGCGTTCTTGCATCGCACCCAGCCGTGCTGGAATGTGCTGTAACAGGCGTTCCGCACCCCATTCGCGGCGAGGTTGTTAAGGCTACAATCGTCCTCACAGACAAATATCAGCCGTCAGACGAGCTGGCGGCGGAAATTCAGGATTTCGTAAAGCAGAACACCGCTCCATACAAGTATCCAAGAATTGTGGAGTTTGTAACTGAACTCCCCAAGACTGTAACAGGCAAAATCAGACGTGTTGAAATCCGCGAGAACGACCACAAGAAAATGAACTAATAACAACAGGGG
>JAZQBH010000229.1:0-4679 GCA_045545655.1 Oscillospiraceae bacterium | reverse complement strand
CGGTGCGCTTGCAGGTTTTCTCAAAGCCGTTCAGGCAGATGTTCTCATCTGCGGCGGTATCGGAGGCGGCGCACAGGCGGGGCTTGCCGAAGCAGGCGTAAAGCTGTTCGGCGGTGTAAGCGGTTTGTGCGACGCGGCTGTTGAAGCATATATTGCAGGAAACCTCGGATACAATCCCGATGTAAGATGCAGCCATCACGACCACGAGCATAGCGAAGGCGGCCACACCTGCGGCAACCACGGCTGCGGAAGTCACAGCTGCGGCGGTCACCAGTAAACTGTGCGTATGAAAAAACCAAAAGAACTGCTTTTGCTCTTTCTCACAATGCTTAAAATCGGGCTGTTTACCTTCGGCGGCGGATATGCGATGATAGCATTGCTTGAAAATGAGTTTGTTTCAAAAAAGAAGTGGATTGAAAAAGACGAGTTTCTTGATATGGTTGCAATAGCCGAGTCAACCCCAGGGCCTATAGCCATCAATTCAGCAACATATATAGGTTATAAGCTGCACGGATTTATCGGCTCATTATGTGCAACAGTGGCGGTTTGTATTCCGTCGTTTGTTATCATATATGTGATATCGCTGTTCTTTGATGCTTTTCTCTCGCTTACACTGGTAGAATACGCATTCCGTGGAATACAGGTATGTGTTATCTGGCTTATATTCTCGGCGGGGCTGAAAATGCTGAAACAGATGAAGAAAACTGCTATGAATATTGTTATTCTTTGTGTGGTTATCAGCTGTATGGTTTTATTTTCAGTGTTCTCAATCAGTTTTTCAACAATTTTCTATATCCTTATCTGCGGTGCAGTGGGTGTGTTTGCATATCTCATTAACCTTCTCCGCAAAGGAAAGGAGAGTGAAAAATGATTTACCTTGAATTATTTCTCACCTTCCTGCAGATAGGCGCTGTGTCCTTCGGCGGCGGATACGCAATGATTTCGCTTATCAGAGAAAAAGCACTTGCAAACGGCTGGCTTACTGAGGAGGAGCTGCTGAATATGATTGCGGTATCGGAGTCTACGCCCGGTCCGATTGCCGTTAATATGGCTACCTTTGTAGGCTCGTCGCAGGGCGGAGTGTTAGGCTCGCTTGTTGCTACGCTTGGCGTAGTTCTGCCATCGTTTATCATTATTCTGATTATAGCGGCACTTATCCGTAATTTCTTGAAATATAAGGGTGTTCAGGCTTTTCTTGGCGGAATACGCCCCTGCGTTGTAGGACTGATACTTGCAACAGCTTTTACAATGTTCCTCAGCACATTATTAAGCTTCAGGAATATAAGCAGCACTGTTTCACCTGATATACGTGGACTTATAATATTTGCAGTAATCGCAGCAATTTCATTGCTGTTCAAGAAAATCAAAAAAAAGAACGTTTCCCCAATCCTTTTGATACTGATATCGGCAGGCTTGGGAATGGCGGCTTACTCCATATAGTGCAAGACAGAATAAAGGTGATTATATATGATAAATTCAGCTTACATAAAGCAGATTGAGGAATGGGTAAACTCAGGACAGCTGAGAGGCTGTGAAAAATTCGGGATTTTTGAAAACTCCGACGAATGCTTCAACGAATACGGACTATGTGGAATTGTTCAGGCTGACAATTGCTATATATGGTGTCATCAGGACTATCCATTCCCCGGCGACAGACCTCACCCTTACTTCGTCGTCAGAAGTTTTGATTCTTTAGAAGAACTATTCAACTTCGTAAAAACTATGAAGAAATAAAGCAATATCCCCCGAAAACGTCAGGTTTTCGGGGGACTGCTATTCAGATAAGTATTACATCAATATCGCCCTTGAATTTTTCTAAGAAAACGAACTTCCATTCAACCTCGCTTACGGGGTTGAAATGCAAAGAGGAACACGCCGTATGAACTTCTGGTGCGTTCTGCCCTGTTGTCGCCGAGGCTGAGTTTGCCATTCCCACGGCAACGGGACCATCTGCGCCGCCGATAACAGCAAACGACACGGCAGTGCTGTTATTGGCACGGTTTTTGTGTACAGGAGTGTCACTCTTATCGCAATCCTGCACCAAAAAGTGCAGAGCAGGAATATCGGGTTCAAGGGAATAGCTCATTGCAACAAAATGACGGGGAAATTCCATATCAGGGTCGTGGAAAGCATTCTCAGAGAGCGACTGTTGTTCTACACTGTGAACGGTCAGAGTGAAGGTTTTTCCGCTTATCGGATTAGTTACTGCAACGCTTTCCCCAACAGCAGGCGTCGGGAAACGCAGTGCGGCAACCTCTTCACGCTCACGCTCGATATGCACACTCAGCGAGCGGATATCACCCTCTGAAACATCGCCCTCATAACAGCACCGACAAATCACCCATACACGCTTATCGTCCAGCCCGTAATGTCTTACGGCAAACTCCGCCTCGGGATTACAGCGGTCATACACAGAATTGCCGCCTGTCTGCCAGTAGACATACTGGCGGCATCTGTTGTGCAGTTTTTGCCCATTAAGAGTAACATATCCGTGGAAATCTACTCTCAGCGGGTTTTCACGGATAAGCTCTGCCTGCTGTTCTTCCGTGTAGCTGACAGGCTCTTCGCTATGCAGATTCCACTTGTCGGCGTGGGCTTGTATGCGGTCGGGGTCAATCTCCACGCAATAGTCTATCACCAGACCCTTGCCGCAGATATACACACTGGGAACATACCACTTTTCTTCGTCCCAGCAGAAGCTTTTTTCAACGGGAATTTCAACGCACAGGTCGCCTTCATCACCATCAGCACAGTAAAAGCCGCCGTCATAGTAAACCTTCCACTCTGCAAACTCAGTGGGATTAACGGGTGCGGCAGGGTTCATATCGGGGTCGTAGTAGTCCACCGTGTAGGGGATTTCTGAGAGGTCAAACTCAGACTGCAGCTCTTTCACGTAAGAAAAAGCGTCGGCTATCGGCTCGATAGCCAGTTCTCTGCGGATTTTGTCCAGAACAGACTGCTGTTCGGCCGTTGCAGGGCAGTCAAGCAGAAACGCATTGTACTGCTCTCTGTCCCACGCATAGCACTGCTCCAGCACACCCATATCGGCACAACTGAGAAGCAGACTGAGCAAATCCCCGAAATTGCGGGCGATGGGGTGAACGCAGTCGCCGAAATTCATCGGACTTACTGCGAAAATCATCTCCCCGAATTCAGGAATGGTGCAGTAATGGATACCGTCCACGCCAGCCCAGCCAATAATTTCAGCGTCCTTGGGGGTGCAGTAGTAAGGGGAATTATCGTCACTCTGCCCTAAGCCAATCGCAGAATGGCTGATGTTCATTTTTTTGAATTTCTCGTATAATGTCATAGTATGTTGCTCCGTAATCAGATTTATTTTGAATTGCAATATTCTTTCAGTTTAGTTATAGTGTCGGGACTGTCGATATACACAAAACCACGTTCCGAACTGCCGAATTTCGGGTTGAGGTCATATACCAATTCATAATACCCGACATAGACGTTCTGTTTATTGCTAAATGTTCAAGCTTTAGCTTGGCAGTACTACATCATATTGAAAGTGTGATATTGTCAATATTCAATCATCGGAAAAAGTATTTTCGTGCAGATATATACGCCTATCTTCATCAAGACAGCTTATTATCTCATATTTGCCATCTAATTCTTTTTTTAATTTTTCGAGAATGATTTCGGCTCTGTCAAAAAAATCAGCACATTGTTTTCTTGTCCACGGAGAGGGGGCGTGAGGGTCGCTCCAATCAAGAATACTGTTAAATTCTTGACATATTCCATCCAAATCCTTCAATAATTTGTCGGATATCGGCAATTTCTTGTGATTAAATGCCCCATGATTACTCCAGAGACAAAACCCACAATATTCAAACTCAAACTTCAGTATCTGGATAGTCATACTCATTCCACCTTTCATTTCGTCTTTCTTTCGTCTATATCCCAACCCCAACCAAAAGTATCCTTTACGAAGCGATTTATACATTAGTTAAAGCTTCATATTTATAAAACCACCCTATCATCAACCTTTTCTGTTTCGCAGTTTTCAAATTGTACCCACCTTGTCATATCGCCACATTCAGCTGATAAAAATTTATACATACCCACCTATATACAACCTTTCTAACAAACCCTCTGATTTTCACTTTACCACTTTAATTATATCACGTTAATGCCAGTATCATTGATAATCTCATAATCATCACCCAGCAGTTCGCAGAGTTTTTTGTACACAAATCTGACTGCGTCATCAAAGCTTTGTTCATCTTCTTTGCTGTCAAAGCCTTTGTATGAAAACTCAAGCTCATTGTTAATCCACAAACTTAGATATTGTTTATCAATGAAGTTAGCTTTTTCTTCCAGTTCGGTTTGCCCAATTAGCCGTTTTTCTGGATATCTCTTTCCATTTGGTTTTTGTATTACTTTTCCGTTTATAGATTCAAACGAATAGTAATCATGTGTGAAGTATCCATCACTGCTCACTCGAACGGGCTCAAAAAGACCATCAACATATAGCCAGATAAAATTACAGCCGTAATCAAAAAGAAGTCTAATTTTCATAATAAAAAGCACTCCTGTTATACCATATTCCAGCAAAAAACATACATTACAGATAACGTGGATGTATTATATCATCAACTTGAATCAAGTCTTTTCGAGAGAAATCGAAAGCAAATCGATTTATATTTTTAATGTTTTTTACATCGTCC
>JAZQBH010000228.1:0-3733 GCA_045545655.1 Oscillospiraceae bacterium | reverse complement strand
TTTTCAGTTATCAGCACCACCGCAATGCTTTCATCGGAATATGCCTTATCGAGAGCCTCCGACACCTCTTCTTCGGTATGGACAACAACGCCCTCGATACCTGCAATTCTCATTCCCATCTGAGTATCAATATTGTCACTGATAAGAAAAAATTTCATAGCAATCCCTCTTTTATCCGAACAGGATAAGAATTGAAATCAGCAGACCGTAAATCGCAACACCCTCGCCGAGTGCTACGAAGATAAGCGCTTTCGAGAATGACTTGTCATTCTCGGAGATTGCACCGATAGCCGCAGGCGCAGCTCCGCCTACCGCAATACCTGTGCCGATAGTGCCAAGACCTGTTGACAGCGCCGCACCGATGTACTTAAGTCCTTCGGCAAGTCCGCCGCCAGCGGCAGTCTGTGCCGCCTGAGCCGCCTCAGCTGTTTCAGCAAACGCACCAGTAAGCGGAAGCACAGTCATAACCGCCATAACGCCGAAGAACGACGCCACATTCGCAATAACCGAAAGCTTTCTGTTAAACGGCTTTTTGTCGTGCATTCTTTTGAGGCACACGAACAGCGGTGCCATAATTGCCGCAACAACAACCAGCGGCATAGTAAACAATAAAACGTAATTCATAGTATTTCCTCCGGATTTTTTAATCAGCAGACTGCGTTTTTACGCTGTCTGTGTGTCCTCAAGCGAGATTTCAACAGGAGTGAACGGCTTGCCCTTTCCCTCGTAGAAACGGCTGAACACCTCGTAAAACTCCAGTCTGAGCACCTGAATGCCTACCAGCAACCCCTCAATCGCCATAACCACAATATTACCGATAATATAGGTAATCACGGTAGACGCCGTAATTTCAGCGTCGGGCACGGTAGTTCCAGCAAGCTGTGCCACAACCAGCATAAAGCCAGCGTGCGACAAAACAAAGCCGCCTACTCTCAGGTATGACATTGTGTTTGACAAAAAGCTTATTGCACTTTCAAACAGCTCGATAAAATTCTCGATGATGAAATTGCCCACGCTTTCGGGCTTGTGAACAGGCTTTTTCTCAACCAAATCAGACAGCGGCTCTTTGAAGAATATCAGCAAAATCGGCACAACTATCAGCAATATGATATACAGCGCACTGAACATCGGAATGCTGAACAACAGCTGACCTACTATTCCAACAACAAGTGCGGCGTAGAACACAATTCCCGCAAGACCGTTCACCGAAAACAAAGCCGCTCCGATTTTTTTCACTCTGAAATTCTGCACCATATTGAAGAACATCGAAATCAGGATAAGCACTATTCCCACTGCCAGCGCAAACAGCAGAATAACCGTTGCCGCCTGGAAGATGTTTTCGGGGTGCTCGGGGATACCGAGATTTGCAAACAGCCTGCATACTCCGTGCCAGATGTTCTCACGGTGAAAGAACGGAGTGATTATCGTTTCAATTCCGAAAACCGAGCCGTATATCACACCGACTGCCATTGAGAATATTCCCAGTCTTGTCATAATCGGTGCAAGTCCGTTTTTCGTAAGCTTTGTCAGCAGCAAGCCAAGCAGCGACACCACAAGGCCCTGTCCCACATCGCCGAACATAAGTCCGAACAGTATCATATATGTCCACGCTACGTAGGGCGTTGGGTCAAAGCCTGAATAACTCGGCAGACCGTACATCTTGACGAACATTTCAAACGGACGGACAAACCTGTTATTGCGTAACTGCACAGGCACATCATCAGAAGCCGTTTTTTTGTCAACAGGCACTGCCACACACTTTATATCCTTTGAAATTGCCTTCAGCGTGTAACGGAGATCAAGTGAAGCCTTTGACGGACAATATCCCGAAAGCGAGAAGTGTCCGCCAGCCGCAATGACATAATGCCTTAACTCAAAGCACTCCGACATATATCTCAGCTTGCACAGCACCGCCTTGAACTCAGTGTTGAATTCATCAAGGAAGTATGAAAGCTCACTTTCAAGCTGGATTTTCTCTTCCTGCTCCTTGGCAATCTGTTCGGTAAGCAGTTTTTCGCAGTCCTCGGCGTTTTCTGTGAGGTACTTCGGAACATTCAGCCGCTCAAACAACAGCGACTCCATCACTGCGTCTGCAAACTCCGACATAGATTTCGGACAAAGATATATTGCATAAACATAGTCGGTGTTCTGCTCAATCGGAATGAACACAAAGCACTTTTCAGCGTAATACTGCAATTTCGGCTGATTTTCTGTCGGTATTCTTCCGATACGCACATCAACATATTTAAGCGAAAATAAATCGCTGAAGGAAACGTTAAGTCCCTGAAGGTGCTTTATATACGACTCTGTGCTCTGATGCTCCTCAAGCGAACGCTTAACCCGCTCGTACCTGCTGTTCAGCTCGTAGTAACGGCGGCTGATGCCGTCAAAGTACTCCTCAAACTCATCTACCGTGTCATAAGGCAGATGGGTGAAATCGCACTTTTCGGGCTTGATATTCAAATGCACCGCCATATCCCTTACTTTTGAATAAATCTCTGAATACGGGTTCTGTTCGCCCATATTCTTTAGTGTGGAGCTTTGTATTATCTGAAATGAACCGCTTTCACAGCAAGCCATAAGAACACTGTCAAGATGTTCAGTAGTGCCCTCAATGGTCATTCTCGACATTTTTTCTATACCCACACCGCATCACCCCCTGTTTTTTAATGGGTTCTGTAAATATCAATTGCAAAAAAACTCACACAACCATCATTTCAAGTATTTTCTGACCGTCTACTTTGTATCTGATTCCCTCGATAAGGGTTTTGATGTTTGAAAGTTCCAGCGAAAGACATTCCGACAGTGCAAAATATGCCACTGCGGGACTGTGCGAGAGATGTAAAGCCTTTCTTATGAAATCAAGGCTTATCCGCTCGGTGAGGATTTCAATTGTAGAGGGTGTTCCGCCCTCAAAGGTGTATCCTACCTGAGCAAGGTCAGCGGCGATTTTATCAGCACTGTCCTCGTGAACCAGCCGTTCTATAACCTCATCGGTAAGTCTGTATCTGAAGCCTATCAGCGGAATATCCGCTTTGTCTGCGCCGAAAATCGCCGCATAGCGATAAAGCGTAACCACATTCACCATATCCACACTGCGGAGAACAAGCCGCCTGAACTCCTTGCGCTCTGCACCCTTGAGTTCCTTGTCTACTGCCTTCAGCAGGCGCATATAATAATGTGTATTTATTCTCCGCTCAAACTCGCCGATGTTGAATGTGTGGTTTTCAGCGGAATTTACCATAAGGTCGCCCACTGCCTTGAAATAATGCGTATTTCTCAGTATATCGGCGGCTTCAAGCATAGTCTTTGCCGTACCTAAGGCGGCTAAATCCACCGAAGCACTCTTGATGAAGTATGATGGCAAAGACGCAATGAACTCGTCACTGCCGCCGCACGCAACGCTTTCCACTGCGAGGATAATCTGCTCTACCTCAAGCCTTGCCAGTATAAAGTGGAAAAAGTCCACGCTGTGCGTAAAATCAAACTTACGGAAATGGTCAAACGTGTCATACAGTGAACGACGAAGAAGGTTTTCAAGCTGTCCTCTGTGAATAGTCTGAGGATTGACCGCCGCAAGTACATTTTCAAACCGTGGAGTCTGCTTTAAATAAGCGCACACATCGCCGACGGTTTCCTTGGTTACAAGCTGAGCATAGTCCTCTGCTTTTATCGAACGTCCGAAAACTGCCCTTGCCTTTGCCACAACAGAATTAGAAGCAAGTTCCATTTC
>JAZQBH010000227.1:0-2786 GCA_045545655.1 Oscillospiraceae bacterium | reverse complement strand
TGGGCAGTTCTTGCATATTCAAGAGACAAGGACAATGGCATCATGGAAAGCAGCATTCTTGATTTCAATGATGTAAAAAATGATGAACTTAGATTAACTGATGATAACATTGAATCTCTTGCCACAAAGCTCCTGTTTCATACAGCAGAGCCTCCTCGTTTCCTTATCGTTATCGGAATAGATACTATCGTGCTGATTGACAGAAACAAGTGGAACGAGAAACGCTATCTTGAATTTGACCTTCAAGAGATATTCAGCCGTCACGAAACAACGACTTTACAGGCTATGTCTGTCCTTTTACACAAGGATTCCCTCTGCCCTGCGGACGGAAACGCTCTAATTGATACCCTGGATGAACAGAGCCGTAAACACGCTTCAGGCGTATCACAGGATCTCAAATACGCTCTCCGTGAGAGCATTGAGATGCTCGGAAACGAAGTTATCTATGATATGAAAACCCGTCAGGGCAAGAACTTGATCGATGAACCTGTCGATGCAGGAAAGCTTACCATTGAGTGCTTACGCTATATGTACCGTATGCTGTTCGTACTTTTCATAGAAGCACGTCCTGAACTTGGCTATGCCCCTATAAGAGAACAGGTATACGCTTCTAGCTACTCCTTAGAAAGTTTGCGTGATATAGCCGAATCTATCCGCAATGACACGGAAGAAGTCGGAGAGGGATTCTATCTGTTTGAAACTATCAGCAAGCTCTATGAGCTTATATATACAGGCTATCCGCAGAAAGAATCAGTATACAATAAGGTCAAGAGCCTTGATAGCGTACATAATATCTTTATGATTCCACCGCTGAAAGCTCATATTTTTGATCCTGAATATACACCTATGCTCGTGAATGCGAAGATACGCAACAGCGTTATGCTCCGTATTATTGACCTTATGAGCCTTACAAAGTCTACGGGCAAAAAAGGCAGCCGTCGTGGACGTATTTCCTATGCAAATCTTGGAATCAACCAGATGGGTGCTGTATATGAAGCACTGTTGTCATACCGTGGATTTATCGCAAAGCAAGACCTCTATGAAGTCAAGAAAGCCGGAGATAGCTTCAACGAGCTTGATGTCGGCTACTTTGTAACTGCTGAGGAACTTGACCAGTACACAGAGGACGAGCGTGTCCGCTATGAATCGGGAGATAAGAAAGGACAGCTCCGTGTTCACCCGAAGGGAGAATTTATCTATCGTCTGGCAGGCAGAGAACGTGAAAAATCCGCATCTTACTATACTCCTGAGTGTTTAACACAATGTCTTGTAAAATATGCTCTCAAGGAGCTTCTGAAAGACAAGACTGCCGATGAGATACTCAGTCTTACTGTATGTGAGCCTGCAATGGGTAGTGCTGCGTTCTTGAACGAAGCAATAAATCAGCTTGCAGAGGCATATATCGACCGCAAGCAGGCAGAGATTGGTGAAATGATCAGTCATGAAACACGAATGGACGAGTTGCAGAAGGTCAAGATGTATATTGCCGACAATAATGTGTACGGTATCGACCTGAACCCCGTAGCCGTTGAGCTTGCCGAGGTTTCTCTCTGGCTGAACACAATCTACAAGGGCGGCTATGTGCCGTGGTTTGGCACTCAGCTTGTCAATGGCAATTCCCTTATTGGTGCAAGAAGACAGGTCTACCACAAGAGCCAGCTCACAGCAACCTCAAAGGGCTTGCGCTGGTATGAGAATGCTCCCGAACGTATTCCGTTCGTGAAGTTTGATGCAAGCGGAAGAAATATCGCACGTTCACGTTTTCAGGTATATCATTTCCTGACGGGCGATCCCGGAATGTGCGACTATACCGATAAGGTCATCAAGTCACTTGAACCCGAAAAGCTCAAAGCTATGAAGGCATGGAACAAGAAGTTCACTGCCGCTTATACCGAGGACGAGTTCAAGAGCCTGATCGAGCTTTCCAAGCTTATTGATGTACTTTGGAGAAAGCAGATTGAAGCAAGACATAATCTTGAAGCAAATACAATTACTACGCTTGATGTTTACGGACACAAAGACGAACGTAGAGACAGTATGCTATCTATTCGTGAGAAAGATAAGATTTTGCGTGATACATATAAATCCGAACACGCACAGAATGCAAGCGAATACGCAAGATTGAAATTTGCTATGGACTATTGGTGTGCCCTCTGGTTCTGGCCTATCAGTCAGGCAGATTTGTTACCAGAGCGTTCAGATTTTATTTTTGAAATGGATCTTATTCTGCGTGGTACTATGCAGACAAACAATCCTGATAAGCAGCTTTCCTTCCTTGCAAACGAAGATGAGGATGATGTACTGATACAGGACGTTGACCTTGACTGGCTTTGTGAGAACTTCCCACGCCTTGCGCTGGTGCGTAAGATTGCGAACGACAACAAGTTTATGCACTGGGAACTTGAATTTGCTGATGTGTTTGCGGACAAGGGCGGTTTTGACCTTGTTATTGGAAATCCGCCATGGGTAAAACTTGAATGGAATGAGCAAAATGTATTATCTGATAAAAATCCTATGTTTGCAATTAAGAGCCTTACTGCAACGCAAGTAACAAACAGAAGAAGCGATGCGTTATCTGATAGAGATACTCAAATAATCTATTTTGATGAATACGAATCTATTACTGGTCAGCAAAATTTCCTGAATGCCGAATCAAATTATCTGCTATTAAAAGGACAACAATCCAACCTTTATAAATGCTTTTTGCCTCAATCCTGGCAATTTAGCAAAGTAGAGGGTGTATCTGCATTTCTTCATCCCGATGGTGTTTATGATGATCCTAAAGG
>JAZQBH010000226.1:0-7571 GCA_045545655.1 Oscillospiraceae bacterium | reverse complement strand
GTTTAAGAATAAATGAAGTAGTATTTCGTCAGGTAGACAGCACCGTTTTCATAACTTACGATATGGAGCGTGACTACATATCCAACGTTGAGGTAAAGGGAGATGCAGATTATGCCGACCGATATTGGTATTTGGGACGTGATGATTGTGATTGGAAAAAGAAAGCTGGCGCAAAAAAATTCAAGCTTAATATAAAAAGTGCGTATGTGTACCCCGAGCTTGCCGATTTAATCAAGAAAGAAAAAAAGTGGCTGTATACTTATGGCAGTAAATACAGCAGTGCGAAAAATCCTCTCACGGACGATAAAATAAGAGAGGCGGTTATTGAGCGGCTTAACAGCGTTCCTGTGGACTTTGCTGAATTTGCGGTTGAGTGTATGGAAAAAGGCGACTTCAAGGAACTGGTCGACAAAGACGGCTGGATGGACGCTCATAAGGTACACGAAAGATTAGAGAAAATGGGCAACGCTGAAATTCCGTTTGAGCTTATGATGAATCTCGGTAAATGCGACGGCCGTTTCGGCTCGTGGGGCACTGAAGAAAACGGAAAACTGCGCTTTAAGAATGAAAATTCGCACAAACTTAGCATAAGAATTGACACCATTTTCGACACAGCACCCTGTACTGTTATGATATCTTATGATACTAAGGATAATTGTGTATTGGATTGTTATGTGTGCTCCAATCTTGGTGAAATAAAGCAGTCGCATTACGAATGGTTTGACGAGGTAAGTTACGGTCAATGCAGTCTTAATATTGAAAGTGCGGATATGTATACCGAGATAGCAAATTCAATCGCCGATAAAGATTGGACGTACATCTGCGGCGGCGGCAGCGGCTGGGACGCAAGAAACCCTCTGAAAGACGAAAATTTCAAACAGTCTGTGCTTAAAGCACTCTATACTCTTGCTGACAACTTCAGAGATTTTGTGGTTGAAAGTCTGAAAAAGGGCGGCTTTGAGGAGCTGATGGACAGCGAAGGCTGGATGGATATATGGAAGTTCAAGCAAAGACTTGAGAAAATGAATGATATACAAATTCCGCTTTATCTGCTGTTGGATTTACCCAACTGCGACAATCGTTTCCTTGTCAAAGGCGAGTATAACTTCACCACTCACAAGGATACAAGAAAAATCAAATTCAGCGAGAGATAAACAAGGAGAAGAACAATGAATATTTATAAAATCAGAATTGAAACAATATTTGACACAGCACCAAGTACCGTTTTAATAAATTACGATACAAAGAAAAAATGTATTATGTACTGTGATGTATATTCCAATTTGAGTAGAGTAAAAGGCTCGCATTACGAATGGATTGACGAGGTAAGCTACGGTCAATGCAGACTAGATATTGAAAGTCTGGAAATGTATACCGAGATAGCAAATTCAATCGCCAATAAAAATTGGAAGTACACCTGCGGTCAAGGTAGTAGCTGGTATGCAAGAAACCCTCTGAAAGACGAAAACTTAAAGCAGGTTGTGCTGAAATCGCTTTATAGTCTTGGCGATGACCTCAGGGATTTTGTGGTTGACAATCTGAAACGTGGTGGCTTTGAGGATTTAATGGACAGCGAGGGCTGGATGGACGCTTTGAAATTCAAGTTCAGACTTGACGATATGAACGATGTCTATATTCCGATTCCACTGCTGATGGATTTGCCAAGCGTTGATAACCGCTTCCTTGTCAAAGGCGAGTATGACTTCGACGCTCACAAGGATACAAGAAAAATCAAGTTCAGCGAGAGATAAACAAGGTGATGTATTATGAATATTTATGGAATCCGAATTGAAACAGTATTAGACACAGCACCGAGTACCGTTTTACTGAAATATAATACCGAGAAAAAATATATTCTATCCTGTGAGGTATATTCCACATTGATTGAAGTAAAAGGTTCGCATTACGAATGGATTGACGAGGTAAGCTACGGTCGATGCATACTGGATATTGAAAGTCAGGATATGTATACCGAAATAGCAAATTCAATCGCCGATAAAGATTGGGCGTACATCTGCGGTGGCGGTAGTGGCTGGTCCGCAACAAACCCTCTGAAGGACGAAAATATTAAGCAGGAAGTGCTGAAAATGCTTTGCAATATGAGCGGTAACTATGCAGTACTTGCGGCTGAAAGTCTGAAAAAAGGCGGCTTTGAGGATATAACCGACAACGAGGGTTGGATGGACGTTCTGAAATTCAGACATAAACTTCTGATAATGAATAAAGTTGAAATACCTGTATTTCTGCTGTTGGATTTGCCCGAATGCGACAAACGTTTTCTTACCAAAGGCGAGTATAACTTCAAAACCGACGAGGATACAAGAAAAATCAAGTTCAGTGAAAGGCAAACAATGAATACTTATAAAATCAAAATTGATACAATATTTGACACAGCACCAAGTATGATTTTGCTGGAATATAATTCCGAGAAAAAATGTATTATGTACTGTGAGGTATGTTCCCATTTGCATGAAGTAAAAGGCTCACGTTATGAATGGCGTAACGAGTCATGCTACGGTCAGTGCGTTCTTTTGATTAACAGCCTTGATATATTCGCTGAGGTTGCCGACAGCATAAAGGACAATGACTGGAAATATACCAATAGCGATAGAGGCGATGTCTATGACCCTAAAAATCCTTTGGCAAACAAAAGCTTAAAACAGGCTGTGCTTAAAGCACTCTATGCACTTGCTGACAACATCAGAGATTTTGTGGTTGATAATCTGAAAAAAGGCGGCTTTGAGGATTTGATGGACAGCGAAGGCTGGATGGACGCTTGGAATTTCAAGCGCAGACTTGATGATATGAATGATGTCCGGATTTCCCTTATGCTGTTGTTGGATTTGCCCAACCATGACAACCGTTTTCTTGCCAAAGGCGAGTATGACTTCGACACTCACGAGGATACAAGGAAAATCAAATTTACCGATAAATGATACATTGATATACAAGGTGATGAAAGATGAGTATTTATACTATTACAACTGATACCGTTTTCGATACGGCAGAGTGTACCGTTATGGTATCTTATGATACCGAACAGGAGGTTGTTGTAAGATGTGACCTTACCTCCAGTCTTGGCAGAGTATCAGATTCACGTTATAAATGGCTTGATGACTCCAGCTATGGGATGTGCACTCTTTGGATTGACCGCCTTGATATATTCGCAGAGGTTGCCGACAGCATAAAGGATAAGGACTGGAATTACAGCACTAACTGGGACGCAAGAAACCCTGTGAAAAACGAAAACTTCCGGCAGGCTTTGCTGAAATCGCTCTATACACTTGCTGACAACTTCAGAGATTTCGTGGTTGATAATCTGAAACGTGGCGAACGTGGCGGCTTTGAGGATTTAATGGACAGCGACGGCTGGATAGGCGTACGGGATTTAGCCCGCAGACTTCGGGAAATGAACGATATATCAATTCCGCTTATGCTGTTGTTTGATTTGCCCAACCGTGACAACCGTTTTCTTGCCAAAGGCGAGTATGACTTCGACACTCACGAGGATACAAGGAAAATCAAGTTCAACGACAGATAAACAAGGAGAAGAATGATGAATACTTTTAAAATCGGTGAAACCGAATTCGGAATAGGCGAACTGGAATTTTCAATTGAAGACGGTGTTATGAATATTGAAATCGTCGGTGATGAGGACGTCTTTAACAAATTGACAGAGGACGACGACAGCGAATGGGGCTGGGCAATGGACGCTCCAAAGCTTTATTTCAATGATGTTCCCTATAACGGAAATAAGATTATTGCTGATGACGATTTGTACGGGCAGTGCGACTTCGCCTTGTATATGATGGAGCACAACGATTTCAGCGGCGAAATTGAAGTAATGGACGGCACCTTACGTATCACAGGAAAAGCCGACATTATGGGCGACGTATATCCCGTTTACATAGAGGCTGACATATCAGAATAAAAAACGGAGGAAAAGATGTCGGAATTAAAACAATATACAATATCGAAAAAGGCAGAGCTCAAGGAATTTATGAACGTAACCGACGATAGCCTTACAAACCTTTGTATATGGGCGTGGGTTGAGGTAGATTTGTCGGTGCTGAAGAATTTTCCGAATGTAACAAGACTTCACCTTATGGGAAAATTCACAGGCTTTGAAAACATCACTCTGCTTGAACACCTTGACACTCTGGAGCTTACTCTTGAAGCGTTTGACTGTGCGGAATTGCCCAAGCTGATGACCCCGAAACTCACATTTCTCGCACTGCACAATATGCGGAAGATTGATGATTTAGGCTTTATAGAAAAGGCTGAAAATCTGGAGCGGCTGTATCTTGAAAATCTGTCGGGAGTGAAGGCTTTCCCGAATTTCGGGAAGATTTACTCGCTCAAGGTGTACGAGCTTCACAAGCTGGAAAATCTTGAAAGCCTTAAAACCTCGGAAATCAGATACCTTGACCTGAAGCTGTGTGCTGATAAGATAACGGCAACTGAAACAGCAAACATTCTGATGGAAATGCCAAGGCTTGAAAAGGTGGATTTCATCTTTATGGACAGAAACTGCCGCAGAGCAACCGCAATGGAAAACAGACTGATTAAGTGCGGTAGGGAAGACCTGATTGCCCCGAAGGGTATGTTTGACTATGTGAACTGGGTGAAACTGTGAAAGCTATGAAAGAGAAAACCGCTATGGATAAAGAGAAAAACTTTGAAAAGGGCAGTGCAGAATATTACAAAGACTTGTGCTTTAAAGCGGATATAAATTTACGATATGAAATCTGGGATTGTTTTGAAAACGAACTTGCTGTGGCAGTAAAAAACAGCGATTTTCCGAGAATTAAGAACATATTCTATCACGAAACAAAACTTAGAATGTTGCCGCTGTGGGAACCCGGCACAGACCACGGTTATCAGATGTGGCGGTTGCTGGATTTGCTTGCGTGTGATGAGTTTGATAATATTTACAGGGTCTATCCCGAGGGCTTGCCGCTTTGCTCAAACAATCACCCGTTATGGACAAACTCGGCTAATCTTCTGCTGTGCATTATGTACAACACCGAGGAAAAGGAAATCTACAATCAGAGCAAGGTGATTGAAAAGGCGGAAAAGTTCATTGCTTCTAAAAAGCCTGTATGGGACAGGGCAGTGGCGGCTTGTATGCTAGCGATTTTAAATCACGATGCAGCGGCATTTTCCGAAAATATTCAGAAGGTCTGCGAAAGCTACAACAGAACTGATGTGTCGGACTATCAGAAATTGTTTTGTCAGAATGCTTGCGGCTTGCTTGTGCTTGCAAAGCATTTCCTTACTGAGGAAGAATTTCAGCAGGTGAAATATCCCGTGTATAAGAATTTCCACAAGGGATATATGGACTGGTTTTTTAGTCAGGAGAGCCTGTCCGACGAGCTTTGCTTTGATTATGAAGAGCCTTACGAGGAATTCACCGAAATACTCAAAAGACCCGTTGCGATTACACGTATTAACCAGCCTTATCTTGGCTCGGACAATCCCTATATTTCAAGCAAAGCCAAGAAGGACTGGTATATGGATATGAAGAAGATGCTTGACGAGTTCTGCACTGAACTTAGCAACGGCAAGTAAAGGAGAACAAAAATGTCAGAAACAATTGAAATTCGACTGGTAAACCTTGCACAGAAGGTAGCGGATATGTACTCCGACAGAATACCCCGTGAGCAGTATGAGCAGTTATGCAATGCCATCAACGTATGCAAAGCCTACCACACAGAAAATCAGGATAACTGGGGTGTTATGTACGAGGTTGTGCTTGGTGAAGACGCTATATGGGAATATCCGTTTTATAAGGACATTGAAAAAGAGATAGCCGATATGTGGGCTTTGGTAACAGAGATTCTTATGTGCAGCTGCTGGCTTGGCTGCGTTGCAGAGCATGACCCTATAGGACAGGATATGGATATCAATGGAGAGAATATCCCTGGATTTGTTGAACTGATTGAAAACTCATTCGGCGACAAAATTGACTATGCTCCGATTTTTGAATACTGGGGCGAAAAAATGTGCTGGTAAAGCATTGCAAAATTACATAAAGGAGAAGAAAAATGTCAGAAACAATTGAAATTCGGTTAGTAAACCTCGCACAGAAGGTAGCGGATATGTACTCCGACAGAATACCCCGTGAGCAGTATGAGCAGTTATGCAATGCCATCAACGTATGCAAAGCCTACCACACGGAAAATCAGGACGACTGGGGCGTTATGTATGACGTTGTGCAGGGCGAGGATGGAATATGGAATTATGCCTGTTATAAAGACGTTGAAGAAGAAATATCAGATATGTGGGCATTGGAAACGGATATTCTTACTTGTAATTGTTGGCTTGCCTGTGTTGAAAAACGTGAGCCTTTACCGCAGGATATGGAAATCGAGGGCGAAAATATCCCCGGATTTGTTGAACTGCTTGAAAGCACAATCGGCGATAACGATAAAATCGACTATGACAGGATTTTTCAATACTGGGGCAAGAACTTGTGCTACTTATAACAAGATTTAAAAATACTGAAACGAAAATATGTGCTGTTATGCACAATTCAGAAAGGAAAATATTATGATAAACAACAAGGATACAGTAATTACAATTTCAAAGGATTCGATTGATTTCGGCGGAGAAAAGCTTACACCTCCCTTTTTGCTTGAAGACGTGAAGCGTGTGTTGGGAGAGGGCAGACGTTATTTTCTCGATATGTCCGACACCGTAGCGCCTGGGTCGGCTATCAGACGTCAGATATGGGACGATCTCGGAATTTCCTGTTCCCTCAACAAAAGGGAAACAGAGGTAAGCTCTTTTTGTATCTGCGTTTCGCCCCACAAGTTCAATGACCCGAAGGAACTGTTCAAGGGAACAATTATGATTGGCAACAAGGAATACAAGAAGTGCGGCTGGAAGTATGACGGTCACTACGACCAGCTGCTCAAGCTGGGCTGCTTTGAAATGGTTACTGTTCTGCCTGAGTTTCTCGCTGAAATTCCCGAGGACAGGAAGGATATTGCAGAGCATTCGTCAAGTATGGTGGAGGTTGCCTACAAAGCGCCCAAAAAGCCCAAGAAGTACAAGACTGTAAAACTGGACGAGCCTGTTCTTGAATTCACAAACTTCAACTTCAAGCTTGCAGTGCTTGAAGTGCTTATGTACGAAAAGGAGCTTATCGAGCCGAAATTCGATATCTACGAGTTCGCCGAGGAATATGCCTACCGTGACATAGACATTGACAGCGAGGGCTTTGAGCCTATTGCAGAGGCAAAGAAGTGGTTCAAGAATCTTCAGATTCCCAAGCGTCTTGCTGAGGAAGTTACAGAGCTTTTGATGGACGGCGGCGACGAAATTTATTTCCAGATAGTGCCCTTCTGGGAAGGTGAGGACGGAGAGTTTGAAATAAACAAAATCACCGAGGAGGAAGTCCGTCAGTTCCCCAATCTCAAGCGTATTGTACTTATGTCCTCAAAGCCGAAAAAGGTAGTAGAGGTGCTTGAAAAATGCGGTATAGAGGTTGACTTGCTCTGATACAGACAATATGAAAGAGGTGTAACAGATATGAAAATACTGGGATTTGGAAAAGCAAATATAGA
>JAZQBH010000225.1:0-8003 GCA_045545655.1 Oscillospiraceae bacterium | reverse complement strand
CCTTGTGGCTGCCAAATGGCGGCTGACGACGCAGATGGTGCTTTTTCAACATTCTGGATTATTCGGTTGTTACAGACTTTGCAAGATTTCTTGGCTTGTCGGGGTCTATGCCGCGCAGAACGCTGGTGTAGTATGCTATAAGCTGCAATGCGCACACAGCCGGCAGCGGCACAAGAATATCGTCCATATCAGCGTCAATCGGGAGTGAAATGTCAACCGTTCCCTCGGCGAACTGTGTTCCACGGCGGCATACTGCGATTATCTTTGCACCGCGTGCCTTAACCTCCTCCATATTGGATACGGTCTTGGGCAGTACGTTGCTTTGTGTTGCAACAGTAATCACGGGGATATTGTCCTCAATAAGCGAAATCGTGCCGTGTTTGAGCTCTCCTGCGGCATACGCCTCGGAGTGTATGTAGGTTATTTCCTTTAGCTTCAGCGACGCTTCAAGCGACAGAGCGTAGTCAAAGCCACGTCCGATAAAGAACAGCGTGTCAGCGTGAACAAGCTGTGACGCAATAAACTGGCACTCGTGCTTTCTGCTGATTATATTCTCAATCGCCTCGGGCGCACGGAAAAGCTGTGCTGTAAGCAATTTAAGCTCACCCTCGGATATCTCGCCTCTTGCATAAGCAAAGCGGAAGGCCAGCATATACAGCGCCGCAACCTGTACGGAATACGCCTTTGTAGAAGCAACCGCAATTTCAGGACCAGCGGTTGTGTGGATACACATATCCGCCTCTCGTGCAATTGCGGAATAGCGCACATTTACTACCGCAAGCGTTGTCGCACCCTTCTTCTTCGCAAGCTCAAGACCTGCCTTTGTATCGGCGGTTTCACCCGACTGCGACACTACGATAACCAGGTCGTCCTTGCCGACAATGGGGTCCATATAGCGGAATTCGCTTGCTACCTCAACGGTGACAGGCACTCTTGCAAGCTTTTCGATTGCATATCTTGCCACAATTCCAGCGTGCATTGCCGTGCCGCACGCAACTACAAACACTCTCGAAAAACTGCGGAGCATTTCATCGGTAAGACCTATGCTTTCAAGGTCGGGAATACCGTCCTTTGAGAGGTCGTCAAGCATTTTCTTGACTACCGCTGGCTGCTCGTGGATTTCCTTGAGCATATAGTGCTCATAGCCGCATTTCTGCGCCTGCTCGATATCCCATTCAGCGGTCTGGA
Source organism: Oscillospiraceae bacterium (assembly GCA_045545655.1). Lineage (GTDB taxonomy): Bacteria > Bacillota > Clostridia > Oscillospirales > Ruminococcaceae > CAG-115. The sequence continues at coordinate 6,815 of JAZQBH010000225.1, read as the reverse complement.
TTTCTTTCTTTATCTCAATTCCGTGAACATCAAACAGCTTAACGCCGCTGTTGTCCATACATACTATCTCGTCATCATCAAGCACTATGTATTCCTTGGTGTACTTCAGAAAAGCGGGAATATCGCTTGCAATGAAATATTCGTTTTGCTCACTGCCGCAGCCTACAATCAGCGGAGAGCCATTTCTTACAGCATACACTCTGTCGGGAAAATCCTTGAAGAGTATGCCAAGCGCATAGCTGCCGTTAAGCTCCTTTACTGTTTCAATAATCGCTTTAAGCGGATTGCGCTCGGAATAGTAGTAATCAAGCAGACACGCAACGATTTCGCTGTCCGTCTGGCTTACGAACTTATATCCCTTTTCAGTGAGAAACTCTTTAAGTTCAACATAATTTTCGATGATACCGTTATGAACGATAGTTACTCTGCCGTTGGAATGCGGGTGAGAGTTCACATCAGACGGCTCACCGTGAGTCGCCCAGCGTGTATGACCAATTCCGCAGAAGCCGTGGGGCTTGCCCTCAGTTTCAAGCTTTTCAGCCATTGCACTCAGCTTTCCACGTGTTTTTACAGTTCTGATATCACTGCCCTCAAACACTGCAATTCCTGCGCTGTCATAACCACGGTATTCCAGCTTTTCCAGACCGTCCATAAGAACGTCGGAGCATTCTCTTTTACCGATATAGCCTACAATTCCGCACATAACTCTACCCCCTGTAAATTATTCCCCAAGATTTTCTTCCTTTATTCTTCTCCGCCCTCAATGCCGTTTTTCAGATCCTCAGCGTGTGCCGCCTCTATTTTTTTGTCATAAGACAGCATAGGCTCAGCGTTAAGGTGACGGATACGTCTGTCAACATAGTTCTTTGTAATTCTCACAACGATCGGCAGCAGTGCTATAACACCGATAAGGTTCGGCACCATCATAAGTCCGTTGAAGGTATCGGAGATATCCCACGCAAGTGACGAGGTCATAACCGCACCCGAAATAATCATCAGCACGAAGAACACCTTGTAACCCTTTGCCGCCTTTACTCCGAACAGATACTCAAACGACTTTGCTCCGTAATGCGACCAGCCGATTACCGTTGTAAACGCAAACACCAGAATTGCAACCGATACGAAAATACTGCCGAACGGACCAAGTACATTTTCAAACGCTCTTGCCACAAGCGTAGCGCTTATAGCCTCCTGCTCTGCCACGGTCTGGGCAATCGCCCCTGTTTCGGGATTTATCACCGCACCTGTTGAAAGGTCAACCACTCCGCTTGAAAGCACCACAAGCGCTGTCATAGTGCAGACAACCATTGTATCAGCGAACACTTCAAAGATACCCCACATACCCTGCTTTACAGGCTCACGCACGTTAGACGCACTGTGTACCATTACAGACGATCCAAGGCCTGCCTCATTGGAGAATACTCCTCTTTTACAGCCCTGTGTGATAACAGTTTTTATGGCAACACCAGCCGCTCCGCCTGCTACTGCCTTTATGCCGAATGCAAATTTGAAGATAGCGGCAAAATAATTGCCGATTTCAGTTATATTCGCACATATAATAACAATGCAACCTAATATATATGCCACAGCCATAAACGGCACAACCGCCTCGGCAAACGATGCTATACGCTTTAATCCGCCGATTACGATAAGACCGGCAACAACCATCAGCACAATGCCGATAATAAGCGAAGTCCACTTTACTTCACCGAAGGCATAACCGAGATTTAAGTTTTTAAGGATAGCACTGTCAAGGTTAATGACAATCTTGTTTATCTGACCCATATTTCCGATGCCGAAGCTTGCCAGCACAGCAAACACCGAAAAAAGCACAGCCAACGCTCTGCCTAAGTACTTAAAGCCCTTGTACCTCCCAAGACCGTCACGCAGGTAGTACATTGCGCCGCCGCTCCATTCGCCCTCGGTATTTTTTCGTCTGTAGTAGATACCAAGCACATTTTCGCTGAAGTTGGTCATCATTCCGAAGAATGCCGCAACCCACATCCAGAATACAGCACCAGGGCCTCCAACGCATATCGCAGACGCAACACCTGCAATATTGCCTGTGCCGATTGTTGCCGCAAGAGCAGTACACAACGCCTGAAACTGCGAAACAGAGCCTTTTTCCTTGTTCTTTCTTGCACTGCTCTTTTTTGAGAACATTCCCCCGATAGTGTTCATCCACCACGTTTTGAGGTGTGACACCTGAAAGAACTTTGTCGCAATCGTCATTATAATTCCGACGCCAAGCAACAGAACAAGTCCCATATTCGTCCAGACGAAGCCGTTTATTGCTCCGTTGATTTTTGTAATTGTGTCAAGCACTGTGGGTGAAGTGCTGACAGCCATAGTAGTCAGATACATCTTATATTCTCCAAAATTATGTAATAACCCCGAAAACCCTCGTTTCGGAGTGATAGTCGCCACTCATTATTTTACCATATATAAAAAGATTTTTCAAGTGGAAAACCGTGATTTCAGCACAAATTACGGTTTTTCTTCAATAATTTCGGAGAAATGCCTGCTTATGTATTACTTCCGCCATTTATTGGCTTGGTTATCGCCATTATTGTTCAGATGTGCTGGAATTATCAGGAATATCAGCAGGAGCAACGTAGGGCTTCTGCTCCTTGAAGGTTACGGCAAGCTGATAATGCGGACAATTCAGCGACACGAGATTTCCCGTTTCTGCGTCAAGTGTTACTGTAACACGCTGTCCGTCAAAGGTGAGGTCTGCGACAAGCTTGTCGTTGTCCTTTACAAAGCTTTCTGCGGCAAGCGTTGGCAGTGCGTCCAGCGACTGGCTGATTATCTCGGGGAGCATTGAATACTCAGCGTTTTCATCAGTGGAAAATGACAATCCGCCAAGCGACGCAGACAAGCCCTCTTCTCCGTAGGCGAGGTTTACTCCGCTTAACTGCTTAGGCTCGGTAAACTGAAACTGCCAGTCCTGTGCGGCGGCACGGGTAACGTCAGCCTTCGCCTTCAGCCTGTCGCATTTAATTTCCGCACAGACGGTGTAAGGCTTGTTGAAATCGGGCTTTTTCTCGGTAAACGGCATTTTCATCTCACAGCCGCTCAAAAGCAGGGTTGAACCCAAAGCCGCAATAACAGCGGTTTTTTTCAGAAAATTACGCATAAAAACATTCCTCCAGTCAGATTGATTGAAGGAATGGATTTATTTCCGTAGCAAGCGGATTAGTCACGTTTGCACTGCTTCAGCACCATCGGCAGTCGCCCGATAACGTCGCTTGCAATAACGCTTGCCTGCTCAAAATCACGTGAGGCATTATCCGCCGCCAGACCGTGAACATACACGCCCCTGCTTGCCGCCATAATCGGCGAAAGCCCCTGTGCCGCCAGCGCCGCAATTATTCCGCACAGCACATCGCCGCTGCCGCCCTTTGCGAGAGCCGCATTTCCCGATGTGTTGAGGATAACCGCACTGCCGTCAGTGGTAATGGTATCCGAGCCTTTAAGCACTACGGTCACGCCGTATTCAGCGGCAAAGCGCTTTGCCGTGCCAAGTCTGTCAGCCTGGATTTCTGCAACCGACAAGCCCGAAATTCTGCTGAATTCCATAGGGTGCGGCGTGATAATGGTATTGCCTGTCCTTTCCTTCAATATATTTATATTATCGGAAAGTGAATTTATTCCATCTGCATCAAGAATTACTGTACATTCAGCATTTCTGAGGATAAATTCCACAAGTCTGCGGGTGTTTTCGCTGTTGCCGAGTCCACAGCCGACCGACACGGCGGTCATCTTCGGCAACATTTCAGCGAGAAGCTGTTCGCACTTTTCGTTGAACATCACAAAGCCGTCCTCCGTTTCAGGCAGAGGGAGATATGTGCTTTCAGCCGCCGCACTGCACACGGCTTTCACAACCGACACAGGCGAAGCAAGCGTACACAATCCTACGCCGCTTCGCAGTGCGGCTTTTGTGCTCATTACAGCCGCTCCGTTGTAGCAAAGACTGCCCGCAATGTTCAGCAGCCTGCCGAATGTGCCCTTGTGCGAGGTCGGGAAACGATACGGCAGACACTCTGCATAGGATTTATCCGCTAATTCAGCAATATATTCGGGGTAGCAGTCGTCGGGGATACCTATATCCAGCAGTTTCACTTCTCCGTGGATATTGCGGCTTCCGGGCACAGTAATGCACTTTTTAAGCGCCGCTATCGCGAATGTGGTATGTGGCTTGAAGCAGCCCTCTGCAACACTGCCGTCATCGGAATTTACTCCGCTTGGCACGTCAGCGGAATAACGGCTGGGTGCTTTGTTCGCAACAGCGAAAGCCTCACGGATATTATCGGGCAGTTCCCCGTGAAAACCTGTGCCGAACACGCAGTCAACCACAATCTTCGCTTTTTCAAGCATTTCGATACACTGCTCTCTGTTTTCGCTGTAATCATACACCATTTCAGGGGATAGCTTTTCAAAATACTCCCTTGCGCAATCAGTTTTCGGCTTGCCGCACAGAAGAATTACGCTTACTGAAAACAGCTTTTCGCTCAGTTCCTGTGCGATTACAAAGCCATCGCCGCCGTTATTGCCTGCACCGCAGAGAATAACTGTATCGCACCAGTTATTGTGATAAATCAGGTATTTCGCAATCGACTTGCCTGCATTCTCCATCAGCTGTGAGTAGGAAATATAACGCTCGTCACACAGACGTTCAGCCGTTTTCATCTGTTCGGTAGTTACGAGATACTGCATAGTATAGTCCTCCCTTTACGAAAAAAGAGGCTGTAACATAAATCCACTGCATACAGCCCCCATATTTTAATTTGACATTTTATTTACGCAATGTGCCACAATTGAGCTTGCAACCTCCGCCGCATGTTCGGCTGTAAGACTGCACGGATTATTGTACCATTCCATATAGAGATTGAAGAATCCCCCGACGATAAACGCCGACGCCAGACTAGCATTCTCTGAATTTCTGCAGATTCTTTTCATCAGCAGGTCAGTTGTTTCCTTTACAACGCTTCTGAGTCTGGACAGCAGCATTCCACGCATATCAACCCTTACAAGATTGAAATAATAGTCGAAATCCTCTGAAATAAGGTTGTTCAGTCCCATAAAGAGATTATATGCGCTGATTCTGTATTCATCAGGATTGAAGTCGCCCATCAGCCTTGAAAGCTCACGGACAAGGTCGCTCTCAATTTCATCAAGTATATCTGTGATATTACGATAATGCGTATAGAATGTACGCCTGTTTACATTCGCCTCTTTTGTAAGCTCGCTGATAGTGATAGAAGAAATATCCTTTTCCTCCATCAGCTTGAAAAGAGCCGCCTTGATTGACTTTTTCGTTCTGATAACTCTTTTATCTGACTCGTGGCGGTCAACATTCTCAATCATAGGCAGAATATCCTTCCCTTCAACTGCGATATATCACGGAGCATTTCGCCGTGCGTATACCGTATTACACTAAATCCTGTATTTATTATATAACTAATTGAGAAAAAAGTCAAGGGATTTTGCACAAATGAGTGCAAAATCCCTTAAAGCATTCAATCAAACAGCACAATCTCTCCGCTTGAAAGCGTTTTCGGAACGTCGATAACACGCTGATTTGAACTGCCCTTCCAGTGAAGTCTGACGTCCTTTAAGTCCTTTTCAAAGCGGCCGTCAACCAGCACGTCTACAAGCGGAATTATCTCCAGCTCACGTATTTCCTCGAACGTGTAGCCAGTATAAAGCCATATATCCTTTTCGGGAAACAGCTCTCTGAACTTGCGGCACAGCCGTGTGGATTCCTCACGATTAAGCGGGTGCAGAGGGTCGCCGCCGCTGAGTGTAAGTCCGCTGATATAATCGGGCTTCAGCTTTTCAAAAAGCTCTGCCTCAGCCGCCTCGTCAAACGGCAGACCGCCGTTTATATCCCACGTTACAGGGTTGTGGCACTCCTCGCAGTTATGGCAGCAACCTGCTACCCACAGCACGGTGCGAAGTCCGTCGCCGTTAAGCATATCGTCTGTTGTTATGTTGTGATAACGCATTTTAATTACAACTCCATCGTTTTACCCACAAAAATCATAATGGGTGAAATTTGCCGGCAACACAGAGAAGTATCTGCGTCCCCTTGGTTACATACTCTTTCTGTCGGCGATTTCAGCCATTTTCGCTTCGTTAAGACGTGTGTCGCCTTTAACTCTCGAATAGCTGAGATAGCCGTTCATACGGTCGATTTTAGTAAGGTTGGTCGAGCCGCACTTGGGACATACGTCCATTTCAAGCTGCTGATGGCCGCAGTCGTCGCAGTATGCAAGCGACAGGTTTACTCCCTCGTAGAAGCCCTTCTTCATTGCACGGCGCACAAGGCTCTTCACAGCGCCCTTGTTGTAGTCCACTGGATAGCGTACATACTGTATCTTGCCGCCGTTGAACAGATTCCAGAAACGTTCTTCAAGATTCTGCTTTTCAATCGGCGTAAGGTTTTCGGAAACGTGGCAGTGGAACGAATTTGACACATACTCTCTGTCGGACACATTCTCAACTGTGCCGAACTTCTTGCGGAACTGCTTTATCTGCAAGCCGCAGAGGTTTTCAGCGGGTGTTCCGTAGATTGCGTAGAGGTGACCGTCCTCCTGCTTGAATTCAGCAACACGGCGGTTGATGTATTCCATTGTTTTCAGCGCAAAGCTGCCGTCCTCGGCAATGGATTTCTTGTCAACCAGCTGTTCAAGCTCATTAAGAGCGGTAATTCCGAATGACGCTGTTGCGTACTTCAGCAGCGGCTTGATCTTGTCGTGGAAGCCCAGGTGTCCGCCCAGGAAACCGCCCTCGCAGTAAGCCAGCGGATT
>JAZQBH010000224.1:0-10578 GCA_045545655.1 Oscillospiraceae bacterium | reverse complement strand
CCCGTGGCAATCGAGCCCGAAGAGGCTGAACGCTTTATCACCGACCGCTCGGTGCTTATCATAGTTGACACACATATTCTTAAAAAGCTGGAGTCCCCCGAGCTTTATGAAAAGGCAGACAAGAACCGAGTTGTTATCATCGACCATCACCGCCTGAGTGCAGGTGCGATAACGGAATTTGCAGTTCGCTGTCAGGAGAGTAATGCTTCCTCGGCGGCAGAGCTTGTAACGGGGCTTATCCAATATTTCGGCTCAAGCTCGTCACTACTGAAGCCCAACGAGGCTGAAGCACTGCTTGCGGGAATTGCGCTGGATACAAGAGATTTTGTAATGCGAGCAGGCGTTTCTACATTCGAGGCGGCGGCGTATCTTAAAAAGCTCGGCGCAGACACGATAAACGTGAAAAAACTGTTCGACTTGTCCATTGACCAGAAAATGCACAAGGCGGAAATCATCTCCTCGGCAACCATATACAGAGGAAGATGTGCAATTGCAGTTGTGGAAGAGGACTTCACAGGCGTGCGTGTACTGTGTTCTCAGGCAGCTGATGAAATGCTGTATATCCGTAATGTGGACGCTTCTTTTGCAGTGTATCCCATTGAAAACGGCTGGAGCATAAGTGCACGTTCTTTCGGTAAGATAAACGTACAGCTGATTATGGAAAATCTCGGAAATAAGAAGGACGACGGCGGCGGACACCAGTCTATGGCAGGTGCGCAGCTTTACGAAATAACAATGGAAGAGGCAGTTGACAGACTGCATGAGGCGATTGACAACTACTTCAACAATTCGGCTGAAGAAAGTGCGAATTAAATGAATATGGTCAATTGAGCCAATTTTTAGGAGGAAAATGAAATGAAGGTTATTCTTTTACAGGACGTACAGGGAACAGGAAAAAAGGGTGAAATCAAGGAAGTGAAGGACGGCTACGCTCAGAACTTTCTCATAAAGAAGGGTCTTGCACAGGAAGCGAGCGCAAAGAACCTCAACCTTCTCCAGGGACAGAAGGACCACGCTCAGCACGTGATTGACGTGGACACCCAGAACGCAAAGGACATCGCTGCCGCTCTTGAGGGCAAGACCGTCGTTGTTAAGGCAAAGGCTGGTCAGAACGGACGTCTTTTCGGCACAGTTACTTCAAAGGAAGTTTCTGCCGCAATCAAGCAGTCGCTTGGTCTTGACGTAGACAAGAAGAAAATCACAATCAACCTCAAAATAGAGGGCTTTGGCAGCTTTGCCGCAACAGCTAAGCTGTATGCGGGAATCAGCGCAAAGTTTACAGTTTCGGTTGAGCAGGACGGATAAAAAGGACAGATTAAATGGCTGATTTTGATTTGGCAGGAATGAACCTGCCGTTCAGCCTTGAGGCTGAACAATCGGTTATCGGCGCAGTGGTAATGAAGGGCGATGAAATTCTCGGCGATATTGTAACAACGCTTCACCCCGAGCACTTTTATGCCGATGTCAACCGTGGAATTTATGAAATACTTGTCACGATGTTTATGGCGTCTGACAAGATTGATATTGTAACCACAATTGAAGCCTGTCAGCGGCACGGCGTGTTCAAGACGGCAGAAGAGGCGAAGAAGTATATCACTGACGCAATAAGCGTTCTTCCGAGCACTGCTTCGGCGATAAAGTACGCAAAGATGATTTCTGACAAATATATGCTCCGTCAGCTTATATTTGCGTCAAAGGAGATTATCGAGGCGGCAAACAACAGCCCCGATTCTGCTGAGGATATAGTAAATTATGCAGAGCAGAAGATTTACGATATCCGTTCGGGCAATGATAATAATTCGCTTACTCATATCAGAGGTGTAGTCTACGACCGTGTAAACGCACTTGACGAGCTTATAAAGCAGAGCCGTGCAAATAACGGCAAGCCCGTTATGACGGGTCTTGAAACAGGCTTTACCCATGTTGACAAGCAGATTTACGGTCTTAACAAGTCAGACCTTATCATTCTTGCGGCACGACCCGGTATGGGTAAAACCTCGTTTGCAATGAACCTTGCAATCGGTGCGGCAAAGAAAAACCAGAAGGCACAGGTCTGCGTGTTTTCTCTGGAAATGTCCAAGGAGCAGATTGTTTCCCGTGTGCTTTCAAGCGAGGCGAGAATTTCCTCCGAGGCAATGAAAACAGGTAAAATCACTAACGACCAGATCAGTCAGATTATGCAGGCAAGCGAATTTCTGCAGCACCTTGAAATCTATATCGACGACACACCTGCACTCAACATTATGAGTATGAAATCAAAGCTGCGCAGAATGAAAAATCTCGGACTGGTTATTGTGGACTACCTTCAGCTTATGTCAAGCTCAACCAACTACAACGGCAACCGTGTAGCCGAGATGTCAGAAATCACAAGAAATCTGAAGATTATGGCAAAGGAACTCAACGTGCCTGTTATTGCACTTTCTCAGCTTGCCCGTGGCCCTGAGCAAAGACCTGACAAACGTCCGCTGCTGTCAGACCTGCGTGATTCGGGTTCAATCGAGCAGGACGCAGATATTGTAATTTTCCTTTACCGTAATGCGTATTACGATAAAACAGACCCCAATCAGAACGTGTGCGAGTGTATTATCGCAAAGAACCGTCACGGCGGCACAGGAATGATTCCGATTGGCTGGGAGGGCGAGTATACACGCTTCTACAACGTGGATTTCAAGCACGCTGACGCACCTCCTGCAGGATAACGCAAATTATGGAAGAATTTATCAGTAAAGTCCGCTCGGCTGTTTCCGATTATGGAATGATAACGGGCGGCAATGCTGTTGTTGCGGCACTTTCGGGCGGCGCAGACAGCGTATCACTGCTCAGAGTGCTGAAATCGCTTGAAAGCGAGCTTGGTATCACCGTATGTGCTTGTCACCTTAATCACGGACTTCGTGGAAGCGACAGCGACAGCGACGAGCAGTTCTGCGTTCAGCTGTGCGAAAAGCTGAATGTTCCCTTAGAAGTGAGAAAGGTCAGCATAAGCGATATGCTCCGCCCTCACGAAAGCACTGAACAAGCGGCAAGACGTGTGCGATATGAGTTTTTTGCCTGTGCTCTTGAAAAATTTGGCAGTAAAACGCTTGCGACGGCACACACCGCCTCAGACAATGCGGAAACCGTGCTGTTCAACCTCACCAGAGGCACGGGCGTTTCAGGACTGTGCGGAATTCCGCCTGTGAGGGCGCTTGACGGCGGCAGTGATTTAAAGGTAATCCGTCCGCTGATTTACTGCACACGCAATGATGTCGAGGGATACCTCTCGGAGCTTTCTCAGGACTACGTGACCGACAAAACCAATCTCTCGGAGGAATACTCCAGAAACAGAATACGTCTTAACGTAATCCCTGAGCTTGAGAGGATAAACCCGTCACTGCAGGCGGTAATCTCCCGAATGACAGGGATAATCCGTGAGGACGACGAGTTTCTCGAAACCCTTAGCGACAAGGCTCTGTCGGATAACAGAGAGGGCAAAGGCTGGAATGCGCTTGCACTCTCAAAGCTGGAAAAGCCCATTAAAGCAAGGGCAATCCGAAAGATTTTAGAGCAAGGCGGAATTGAGCCGTCTGCACTGAGAATAAATTCCGCAATCGCTTTACTGGAGCGGAAAAGTGCACGTTACAACCCCTGTAAAAACAAGTTCTTTACTATAAGAAAGGGAGTCTGCTATACTGAAACGATAGTTCAGCAGTTTGGCGGTTTTAACGAAAAGAAAACAAAGTAAGGCTGTTATTTTGAAAATTTCAACTAATATTCACATAAAGCAATTGAAATTTGCAGGTGAATATGATATAATAAACAAAGTGTTTATTTGTTTATACGTAAACTCTTTTGCGTATAAATTATAATGCCGACAGCAAATATATGAATGATGACTGGCTGATATATTCTGCCACAGGCAACACAGGAGGACAGACGGAATTATGTTTATCCCTCAGGAAGTTGAAAAAATCCTGTTTACAGAGCAGGAAATCAAGCAGAGAGTAAAGGAAATGGGCGCACAGCTTACCGAAGACTACAAGGGCAGGAACCCTTTGTTTTTGTGTGTGCTGAAGGGTGCGGCTCCGTTTTTTACTGACCTTATCCGTGAAATGGAGATAGAGGTTCAGATAGAATTTATCCGTGCGTCAAGCTATATCGGCACTGAGTCCACGGGTGATGTAAGGCTGAGCATTACAGAATTCCCTGATATAAAAGGAAGAGATGTTGTGGTAGTTGAGGATATCGTGGACACCGCACGCACAATGTCACTGCTGAAGAAGTATCTGCTGGATATGTCGCCTGCGTCTGTTAAGATTGCAAGCTTCCTTGACAAGCCTTCGAGAAGGGTTGTTGAGGATTTCAGGGCAGACTATGTAGGCTATTCTATTGAAGACCACTTTGTTGTCGGATACGGACTTGACTGCGACCAGCGGTTCAGAAACCTGCCTTATATAGGTATATTCAAGACATAATAAAATAAACAAAAGAAAGGTGCACAAGGAGGACAAGGAGGACAGATGAACAGAAATAAGCTGAAAGGCGTATTGATTTATTTTTTCATCGCAGCACTGCTGATTTTCGGATTGGTTTATATGCTTAATCTCAGCGGAAGCAATTCCAAGGACGGAGCAAAGAACTATTCCGATATCATAACTGAATTTGACAACCTGAATGTTTCGGCATACGAGCTGGATTTAGGAAGCGGAGTTCTTAAATACTACCTCAAGGGCGAGGATATGACGAACCGTGATAATCTCAAATCCTACACCGTGCCGAATGTCAACATTTTCATAAATGACATAAACAGCGGCTACACGGAAGACGGACAGATTGCAAATTACCGTGTGCGTTATAACGAGGCAAACCCCGAAAAGCCGTTGATTGAGAATTATATCCCGATTTCGGATAACACATTCCTTACAACAATTCTGCCGTATCTGCTGCTTATCGGAGTTATGATAATCTTTACTGTTATCGTAATGCGCCAGACTACAGGCGGCGGCAAGATGAACACCTTCTCCCGTGCGAATGTACGTCAGCAGACAGGCAAGAAGGTTACCTTCCAGGATGTTGCAGGTGCAGACGAGGAAAAGGCTGAGCTTGTAGAGATTGTAGACTACCTCAAAAATCCCAACAAGTACCGTGAAATCGGTGCAAGAGTGCCAAAGGGCGTGCTGCTTGTAGGCCCTCCCGGTACAGGTAAGACATTGCTTGCAAAGGCTGTTGCAGGCGAGGCTGGCGCACCGTTCTTCTCTATTTCGGGTTCTGACTTCGTGGAGATGTATGTCGGCGTGGGTGCTTCACGTGTGAGAGATTTGTTCGACCAGGCAAAGAAGCAGACCCCCTCAATCGTGTTCATTGACGAAATCGACGCAGTTGGCCGTCAGCGTGGCGCAGGTCTTGGCGGCGGTCACGACGAGCGTGAGCAGACCCTCAACCAGTTGCTGGTTGAAATGGACGGCTTCAACGAAAACCAGAATATTATCGTAATGGCGGCAACCAACCGCCGTGATATCCTTGACCCCGCACTGCTCCGTCCGGGTCGTTTCGACAGACAGATTTATGTAAACTACCCCGATATGAAGGGCAGAGAGGAAATCCTCAAGGTTCACACACGCAACAAGAATATGGGTCCCGATGTAGACCTCAAGCGTATCGCAGGAAGAACCGTTGGCTTTACAGGTGCAGACCTTGAAAACCTCGTGAACGAAGCGGGTCTTATGGCGGCGAGAAACAACCGCAAGGCTGTTACCGAGGCTGATATCGAGGAGGCTACAGTTAAGGTAGTGGCTGGTCCTGAGAAGAAGAGCCACGTTGTAAGCGACGAGGATAAGCGTATCACAGCTTATCACGAGGCGGGTCACGCTGTTGCAACCTACTTCTGTCCTACACAGGATAAGGTGTACAAGGTTACAATTGTTCCCCGTGGAATGGCGGCTGGCTTTACAATGCATGTTCCTGAAAAGGACCACGAGCATATGACAAAGCGCAGAATGCAGGAAAACCTTGTCGTACTGCTTGGCGGCCGTGCGGCTGAAGAAATCGTGCTTGACGACATCACAACAGGCGCATCCAACGACATCGAGCGTGCAACGGAAACAGCACACGATATGGTTGCACGTTATGGTTTCTCTGAAAAGCTTGGTCCTATCCTTTATGGCGACGAAGGCCCTCAGGTGTTCCTCGGCCGTGACTACTCACGTCAGAGCAGACACTTCTCTGAAACCGTTGCAAGCGAGATTGACGCAGAGGTCCGTGAGGTTATCGAAACAGCTTACGAAAGAGCTAAGGAAATCCTTACTGAGCACCGTGACAAGCTGGAAATCGTTACTCAGGCACTGCTCAAGCGTGAAACAATCGACGGCCCTGAGTTCTACAAGCTGATGAACGGCGAGATTGACGCAGACGGCAATCCGATTGGCGCAGAAGCTGAAAAGGCTGACGAAGAAAATTCGGATATTCTGACAGATAAGTCCACTGACCTTGACGGACTGCTCAGCACAGAGAAGTCTGACGAGGATAACGAGGACAATGAGGACGAAAGCAATTCCTGATAAAACAGTATAAAATTAACAGGCTGGCAAGAAAGTGTCAGCCTGATTTTCTGGAGATTAGAAAATGATTGAATATATAGACAAAGCCCCCACTCTTGAAGAGTATTTTGAAATGCGCCGTGCAGTAAATTTTATCAAGCTTTCAGAGCGTATCGCCTCGAATGCTCTTAACAACGCCTTTCACATTACTACTGTCCGTGACAACGGCAGAGCAATCGGAATGGTAAGAGTGCTTTCTGACGGCAGTTACGCAAACTTCATCACCGATGTTATGGTAATCCCCGAATATCAGGGGCAGGGTATAGGCAAAGAGCTGCTCAGAAGAACAGTTGAGTATATGAAAAGTACTATGCAGCCTGGCGAAACGATAATCCTCTATCTTATGTCGGCAATCGGCAAGGAGGATTTCTACAAACAGTTCGGGTTCAGATCACGTCCTAACGAGGTGTGGGGCGCAGGTATGAGCCAGTGGATTACGAAGCCGCTGGAATAATTTTGTCACACCTATTGACAAAATACACACAATATGGTAAAATAAAAAACGTAGACTTAGCTACAAAGAATTGTTTTTGTAATATGTGAGGTAATAATATGGAAAGATTTTGCAACAAATGCGGCAGTCTTGTAAATGGCGATGGTGTTTTCTGCCCCAACTGCGGAGCAGCACTTGACAGCGCAGTAGACCTCAGTAAGCCTGCTGACGCTATGCCTGTTTCTCAGACAACAACCGCTATGACTGAGCCTATGATGAGCACACCTATCAACAGCGGAACAACAGGCGTTGGTTCAAACCAGGGACAGATTCCCAACTACGGTGCACCTATATATCCTACAACTCCCGTAAACCAGACTGAATTGACAACAGGTCAGTGGGTACTTACCATTTTCCTTTCAGGACTTGGTATCATCGGACTTATTCTGCTGTTTGTATGGGCTTTCGGCTCTGACACTCCCGAAAGCAAGAGAAACTGGTCAAAGGCAATGCTTATATGGTACGCAATTGCGTTAGGACTTTCAATTCTTTATGTTGTTTTGATGTTTTCTTGTGTTGGAGGACTTGCAGGCCTCTTCGAAGGGTTGGAAGGTTTCGAATATGCGGCACTGTTCAGATAATTTCTGATTACATAGCAAAAATCCTCTCCGTTATCGGAGAGTCATAATGAAGTAAAAGCCACTTTTGATATTACGTCAGAAGTGGCTTTGTTATAGTCAATTTGATTACAAACAAGAGAAATGAATTGAGACATTATGTGTCCCATTGAATAAAAACAGGGCATTGCTCGCTTTGTGTCCTGTACTTTTGAGTGGGAATAAGATACAATATTTTTCGAGGAGGTCAGAAAAATATGGATCAGGTAAAAATAGGAGAATTCCTGAAAAATCTCCGTAAAGAGAAAGGGCTTACTCAGGAACAACTTGCAGAACAGTTTAATGTATCCCGACGTTCGGTATCCAGATGGGAAACAGGAAGCAATATGCCTGATTTAAGTGTTCTTGTGGAGTTGGCAGAATTTTATGATGTTGATATCAAAGAAATTATTGATGGAGCGAGGAAAAGCGAGATGATGAATGAAGAAGTTAAAGAAGTTGCCGTTAAGATGGCAGACTATGCTGTTGAACAAAAGAGCAGGCTTTTAATCTGGGTCAGACGGATCAGTCTTGTAGGCGTGGTTCTGATGGCTGTTATTCTGGGTTTGCAGAGTTTTAATTACGAACCCGGAATAGGAACCTTTTTATGTTATGTGTTTTCTGTTCTGTCATTTGCTGTGATGGTAATACTGGCACTTTATACTAATGGGTTACTTGAAGAAAATGCAAAACGAAAGAAATTAGTGAAAGCCTGTAAGATATTCGTACTGATTGTCGGAATATTAGTGCTGTCATTTATAATGAGATTTGTACTGGTTTTTGCGTCGGTTCTGTTAATGGAAAGTGCACCATATAAAACTCAGGCTGGTATAGAAAATTATGATAAAGCCAGCATATTGGAACAATATGGCGGTGATATCAGTGAATTATTCGTATTTCCTGACGACACAGCCAATATGCTTGAACCGACATTTGTATCCAGCTTTAAAACGGGATTATTTGACACAGATGGATATATGTTTTTACAAGGAACATACAATGAAGAAGATTACAATGCGGAAGTACACAGACTATCTTCAATTGAATGTACGGTACAGGGCATAACCGTAGGAATAAAATATGACGAGGAAAGTTATGCTTTGCCGGCGTATGTTGCAATAGATGGCTTTGATTATGAGTATGAATATGCATTGCTTGATGAGAAAAACCGTACAATAACATACGTTCTTCTTAGTTTTCCTGAATATGTTGACCTGCGTGAATATAAGCAGTACCTGAAACTGAATGCAGATGAATACAAGATAGATGATTCGTTGAATCAGTTCTCTATCTATTCGCGTTATTACAAGGATGGCGTTTATTTAGAATATTCGGATGAAAAGAATATTTTGGACGACAAATAAATCTGGCATACCCGAAGAATATAATGACTACAATAACCCGTGAATCATAATCACGGGTTATTCTTCTTTATAGCTGTCCGCGTTATCGGAGAGGATTTTTTGCTTTGCAACGTCCTGAACTTCTGAACCATTTTTACTTTTCAGCATAAAATATAGAGGCAGCACCGCAGTAGTGATGTTGTCGTTAAGAAATCCTACAGCCGTACCGTGAGGCAGCGTTTTCGCTCTTGAATAGCCGAACGAGCAGTCATGGTTTTGTAGGTGTCGTCTGCTATACTGCAGCGGCTGTTTCACATAAAGGGGGACTGCTGAGCGTTACACGCTTGGCAGTCCCCTGTGATTTTATCTGGTTTCAAGTGCGTGAACAAGCTGCTTGAAGTGCCGTCCACGTTCTTCAAAGTTCTTGTAAAAGCCATAGCTTGCAGAGGCAGGCGAAAGCAGCACCCTTTGCTTTGCACATTGCGAGGCAAGCGACACAGCCATTTCAAGGTTGTCGGCGTGCTGAACGTTTACACTCTCGTTGGTGATAAGTTCGCCTATACGCTTGCCGCTGTCGGGCAGAAGAATGACGTTTTCCACAGCGCCCGTGTTGAGGAAATCGCCGAGAACATCGTAGGGGATACCCCTGTCCATTCCGCCGAGAATGAGGCAGTCGGTGTTGTCGAAAGCCTTCACTGCGGCAATTGCGGCTTCAGGAATGGTGCAGATACTATCGTTGATGTACTCAACGCCGTTTATCACGGCAACACGTTCAAGGCGGTGTTCAAGTCCGCTGAATTCGGGGAGATGTTCAAGGCAGAGATCCACGTCTGCACCTGCAAACTGTGCCGCCGCAAGAGCGACAGCAATGTTATACACATTATGCTTTCCGCAGAGTGCTGTGCGGATTTTGTCAGCGGTAATCTCCTTGCCGAAGAGGAAAATTGAAGCGCCGTCCGTCCACACGTCAGCGGACTTTCCGAACGAGGCGGTATGAATTGTTCCGCCGCATTCAAGCGGAAGTGTGTCAAGGTTTGCGATGGTGTGCGAAGTTTTCGTCTGATATTTTGCAATGTTGTACTTCGCATTTGCATAAGCGGCGAAGTCAACGTAATGGTCGAGGTGTTCGGGGAACACGTTCAGCAGTACGGAAATATCGGGCGAGTGCTTTACAAATTCCAGCTGATGACAGCTCATTTCGCACACAACGGTCATATTCTCGTCGAATTCCTCTATGCGTTCAAGCGGAGGAACGCCGATGTTTCCGATAAGCATTGACGGAATACCACAGCTTTGCAGAAAATGATAAACAAGCGAAGATGTGGTGGACTTGCCCTTTGTGCCTGTTATACCGATTATGTTTCTGCATAGTCCGAGGCTTAACAGCACCTCGGTCTGCGTGAGGATTTTCGCCTTTGCGCTGTCGCTCAGATTATCCTTGATGATAACCCCAGGCGATTGCAGGATAAGGTCGTATTCCTCACAGCGGCTGAGGTAATCTCCGCCGCAGATTGTGGTGATATCGGGATTGTCAATCAGCGCAACCACGCCGTTGATGACCTCGCCGAGGTTGT
>JAZQBH010000223.1:0-2788 GCA_045545655.1 Oscillospiraceae bacterium | reverse complement strand
GTCTTTTATGGCAAGCTGGTCGGGCGAGAACGAGAAAAAACTGTCAACAAGCCTTCTCACATCTTCCCTGAGATATATTTTCAAATCATCAGTACCGTCAAACATACACTCTGCCATCTGTTTACGGCATTTCTCATAGCAGTTTATCTGATAGGGAATGTCGTTATAAAGCAGGTCTTTCCACACGTTTAAATCGTCACGTTTCTCAAAATCGTGAAGCACCAGCGCAACCCTGTTCCACCATTCGCTGACAGCGTTGTCAATCCTTCGCTCCTTTGCTTTCTTGGGGTCGTTCTTTATGTGGATTTGACGTGTTTTTGGCTTATCGTCCTCATTGTAGACAAGCTCGCCGCCGTTGGAATAATCCTCGTAATCAGCAAAATCCTCAAGAGAAAATTCGTCCTCAGGGAAATCGTAATCCACAGGCTGTGTATTGTTTTCAGCATATTCCAGTGCGGCTTCGTAAGCCTCACGCAGCTGCATAAACTCCTGAGGGCTGTCCTCGGGGTGAGTAACCTTCAGCTTTGCACGGTATGCCTTTTTAATTTCACTTTTTTCATTGGTAGGGTTAATACCAAGCGTAGTCCATATATTCATTGCTTTGCCCCTTAAATCAAGCTGAAACGCTTTTCAAAGTCCTCAAATTCCTTGATTGCGTCGGCGATAACGGTCTTCTTTCTGGTCTTGAACGCACTTTCAAGATTTCCGATAATTCTGCCGATTTCCTCTCTGTCATCGTCAAGCAGTTCGCAGTAAAGGCTTTCTGCACGTGAGAGAATGTATGCTTTGTTATCGGTGCTGTTCTTGCTGTTGTAACGGAGTTTTTCAAGTTCAAGTCTGGTTTCTTCGTCGTCAATTCCCTCTCTTTCGGAGAATGATGTTGAAATTGTTCTGCCCGTACACGGGAAGTAATACTCAGCGTGAATAATACCGTGGTTATCAAAGATTATGCGCTTTTCTAAATCAGTGCGTTCCTCTTTGGTCATAGGCACTACCACATCAACATTGCCGAGATTAACATATCCGCTGCCGACTTCGTCCTCTGTCTGACAGAATTTGTCTACATACCAGCCTGATTTAAGACTTAAGTTAAAAGTAATACAGGAAGGGACTATGTGGTTCTTCGGAATAAGCGTCGTAAATTTACGCACATAGTCATAGGTATAAAGCGTTCTGCTTTTTTCGCAGATGTAATACGGGCAGATATCTGTCATAACCACGTCCTTAAGGTCGGGATTTTTTTCGTACATCGCACCCTTGAACGCCGCACCTAACGCTACTGCTTCATCAGGGTTAATCTTATATTCAATATCCTTGCCTGAAATTGCGCTTATCATTTTTCTCACGATAGACAGCTTTGTGCCGCCGCCTATCATAATAATCTCGTCAACCTCGTGCGACTGATACTGCGATTCGTTAATCGTGCGGATTACAAGCTTGCGCATTTTCTCCAGCAAGTCCCAGCAAGCGGTGGTGTATTCTTCCTCAGTGACGGTGCATTCGTATAGCTTTCCGCCCAGCACACAGGAAACGGTTGCCTCGCCGTTTTCCGAGAGTTGAATTTTCGCACGTTCTGCGCTTTTCCACAGCTTTTCCTTGTCCTGCTTGTCCGTAACTTCGCCGAGTGAGCATTTCTCCAGAAACAGGTTCTGCATACGCTCGGTGAAGTCCTTGCCGCCAAGCTTGTTATCGCCGCAGACCGCCACAACCTCCATAACGTCGCTTGTAGCCTCCATAAGCGAGATGTCAAACGTACCTCCGCCCAAGTCCAGCACGAGAATTATACGCTCAGCGTCGGGGTCAGCAGAGTTTTCTGAAATATTGTAGGCGATTGCCGCCGCAGTAGGCTCGTTGATAATCTGCTTTACGTGAAGTCCTGCGATTTTTGCCGCACGCAATACCGCCTGTCGCTGAGGATTAAGGAAGAACGCAGGCACGCTGATTACCGCCTCTGTCAGCTCCTCGCCGACATACTTTTCAGCCATCTGCCTGATACTCTGCAAAAGCACAGCCGACAGCTCCTCGGCGGTGTATCCCTTTCCCGAAAGCGTGAACTTCTTATCAGTGCCTATGTCACGCTTGAACATAGCCGCAGTTTCTTCGGGGTGAGAGATAAGCTTTTCCTTTGCAATAATGCCTGTGCAGACGTTATTCTTCTTGTCTATGCTTACAACCGACGGAATAGCAAATCCGCCTGTGCCGTTTGGTATAAGTTCAACCTTACCGTTACGGAAAACTCCTGCAAGTGAGTTGCTTGTTCCTAAATCAATTCCAAGTATCATAATCTTTCTCCTTTTCAGCTGTTATAATCCCCAGCCGCCAAAGCCTTTCATAATTTCTTCAAGCTGTAAACGGGCTTTTTCGATATCCTCAGGTTCGCCTGTTTCAAGCACTCCCTCAAAGTATGAAATGAAATCCCCGAACTGCTCTCGTTCATAGCCCATAAGCTCTTCGTAAAGCTCTTCCGCTCTGAACAGGGTAAGCCTATTCTGCTCTTGCTCACGGGGCGGAATTTTCAGATAATCAAGCTCGGCAAAGCGTGCCTGGGCCTCTTCAAGGGAAATTCCGCAGTCGTCGTTCATAATAATCATTTTATAAACTTCGCCTGTTGATTTAACCTTGGCTATAATTTCCAGCAGTGAATTTATGTCATAAGTAAAAGTAATATCAACGCTTTCGTGGCCTGCCTTGTTAGGCGGAACGGGAACTTCAAGCTCGCCGATTTTAAGGTTGTTGTCAGCCTTACGGTTCTCGCCCTGAAGTATATCAAAATGAATTACGCTCTGAT
>JAZQBH010000222.1:0-1576 GCA_045545655.1 Oscillospiraceae bacterium | reverse complement strand
GATATAATATAAAAAAATTAAAAATTCAAGGAGGCTTTTATGAAATCACTTACAGATAGCTATAAGCTGCATAACGGCGTTGAAATCCCTTGTGTGGGGTTTGGTATGTGGCAGACCCCCGATGGAGAAGTAGCGGTAAACTCGGTGCTTTGTGCAATTGAGGCGGGTTACCGTCACATTGACACAGCACAGGGCTACGATAATGAGGAAAGCGTTGGCGAGGCTCTCAGAAAATGCGGCGTAAAGCGTGAGGAACTGTTCATCACCTCGAAACTGCGCAACGATTTCCACAGCTATGAAGAAACAATGCGTGAGTTCAACAACTCTCTTGAAAAGCTGGGAACAGATTATCTCGACCTGTTTCTGATTCACTGGCCTAATCCTATGAAATACCGTGATTGCTGGCAGCAGGCAAACGCTGAAACGTGGAAAGCGTTTGAAGAACTGTATAAGGCAGGAAAAATCCGTGCGATAGGTGTAAGCAACTTCTGGTGCCACCATATTGACGAGCTTATGAAAACCGCTGAGATTATGCCTATGGTAAATCAGATTAAGCTCTGTCCAGGTGAAACTCAGGAGGCTGTCACCGCTTATTGCCGTCACAAGGGAATAGTGCTTGAGGCATACAGCCCTATGGGAACAGGCAAGATTTTCGATGTTCCCGAAATGCAGGCGCTTGCTGAAAAGTACGGCAAGTCTGTTGCGCAGATATGCATTCGCTGGAGCTTGCAGAATGGCTGGTTGCCGCTGCCGAAGTCCGTTACTCCCGAGAGAATACGTCAGAACACAGAAGTGTTCGACTTCGAGCTTGAGGAGGCTGATGTTCAGCTTATCCGCAATCTGCGTGGCTGCGTGGGATATTCTAGAAATCCCGACGAAACACCATTCTAAAAGAAATAACCGCCGTGCATAAACGGAGTAGTCTTAAAAAAGTAAATCCAGAGAAGATTTAATTTCTTCTCTGGATTATGTTTATTCACATTTTCCAATTCTGCAAGGAAGCCATTCAACCGGTTCGCCTTTACCTCGTATGTGTTTTGCGTATTTTTCTACATTTTCGAAATCGTTTTCGATTAAACAATACTCGTTAAATCTTATCATTTTTAATTCTTTATGCAGAGAATTGCATAAAAAAGTATGAAAGCAACTAATATCCCAACCTATAATATCGTGACCCAGCAAGATGTTATTATCTGGTACACCTGAAAAGAAATTATTTCTTCCACCAGTTTTTTCGCTAAGTTCATTTGTTAATATTTTGTAGTGTTTCTCTGTTGTTGATACACTTGTTACTATACATTTGTTATCATCAAAATATTTCTCTAAAATTCTTTTAGCGTCCTCAAGGTTTGAGAAACGTCCATCAATTGCTAAGCTTTTTTCAAACATACAATGTATTTCATTTTGTAGCATAGCAGCTTTTTCTTCATTTATGTTCCATTTCTTATGATATTCAGTTCTTTCTTTTTTTCTGTTATTGATAAAATAACAATAGGTCAAATCAGGATGTATACCCGAAAAACAATTGCTTATACTAATCATCTCATCGCTCTTTATGTCAAGAAAATCTGGAACG
>JAZQBH010000221.1:0-4396 GCA_045545655.1 Oscillospiraceae bacterium | reverse complement strand
GGGTAAGATCCGCCCTGAGCAGGAACTTAACTGCGGCTCTTGCGGCTATAACACCTGCCGTGAAATGGCTATCGCTATATACAGAGGTAAAGCTGATATTTCAATGTGTCTGCCCTACCTTAAAGACAAAGCCGAGAGCTTTTCTGATACTATTATCAACAACTCCCCGAATGCAATTTTCGTGCTTAACGAAAATCTTGAAATTCAGCAGATAAATAAGGCGGCACTTAATCTTATGAATATCCGCCACGCATCTGAGGTAATGGGCGAGCCTGTTGTTCGTATTCTCGACCCGTCTGTTTTCATTGAGGCAATGAGTACGAATAAAACAATCCGTGATAAGCGCTCTTATCTTACTGATTACGACAAATATGTCGAGCAAACTGTAATTTATGACGCAGGTTATCACATAATCATCTGCCTTATGCGTGATGTTACTTCAGAAGAAAACGCAAAAATCCGCAAGGAAGCCGTTGATAAAACAACCGCTGAAATTGCCGACAGAGTGGTTGACAATCAGATGAGAATTGTTCAGGAAATAGCCTCACTGCTTGGTGAAACCGCTGCTGAAACAAAGGTTGCGCTTATGAAGCTGAAGGAGTCGATTGCTGATGAATAATCTGTGTGCTGATGTTGGCTGGAAAAGCCTGAACCACGTTGGCGAACAGCTTTGCGGCGACCATATTGAGATAATCGAAACTGATGACGATTCTATGGTGCTTGTTCTTGCCGACGGTCTTGGGAGCGGCGTTAAGGCGTCTATCCTGTCTACCCTGACTTCAAAAATCATTGCAACAATGACATCTCAGGGTATTTCAATCGAGGAGTGTGTCAAGACAATTGCGGAAACACTTCCGATATGCAAAGTCCGCGAGGTTGCTTATTCAACCTTCACGATAATAAGATTGATCCACAATGAAGAAGCAGAGATAATCTGCTATGACAATCCCGATGTAATAATGTATCGTGATGGAAAGCTGTTTGAATTTCCGATTGAAAATATGGTATTGGAAGGTAAAACAATCCATAAATCACGGATAAAGCTGCAGGAAAATGATACATTTATTGCTATGAGTGACGGCTGTATTCACGCAGGCGTAGGAATGTCGCTGAATTTCGGCTGGGACCGCAAGGAAATTGCTGAGTTTATGGAAACGCTGACAGATGTCGGATTTACCGCAAAAACTCTCTCAACCGTGCTTACAGACCAGTGCCTGAAGTTATACGACGGCAACCCGGGCGACGACACTACTGCCCTGACTGTGAGGATACGGGCAAGAAGTCAGATAAGTCTTATGATTGGTCCGCCATCAGACAGAAACGATTGCGAAGAAATGGTTTCTTCATTCATCTCAAAGGATGGAAAGAAAATTGTCTGCGGCGGTACTACATCTACTATTGTGGCGCAGCATCTAGGTAAACCGATTGTACCAAATCTTAATTATTTTGATCCCGAAATTCCACCTACTGCTACCATTGAAGGCATTGACCTTGTAACTGAGGGTGTTATCACGATAAACCGTGTTAACGAATATGCCAAGGATTATCTTGCAAATAACGAAAGCTACAAGCAATGGAACTATAAGCAAGATGGTGCGGCTTTGATATCACGAATGCTTTTTGAAGAAGCAACCGACATCAACTTTTTTGTCGGAAGGGCTGTAAACCCTGCTCACCAGAACCCCAATCTACCCATCAATTTCAATATAAAAATGCAGCTTGTAAACGAGTTGTCTGAAAGTCTGAAAAAAATGGGCAAGAATATAAAGGTAAAATATTTTTAAAAGAAAAGGAGAAATAATATGGATCCCGTGCAGAACAACGGAAAAAAACTCTACAAATTTGACACCAAGGTTCAGTATCTGAAATATAAGGTACTCAGAGAGGTAGCACGCAAGGCGTGGGAAGGCACACTTTTTGAGAAGGTACTTGATATTCCCAAGATTATCGTACCTGGAAACGAGCCTACAATGCGCTGCTGCGTTTATAAGGAACGTGCTATCTTATCCGAGCGTGTTCAGCTGGCTATCGGAGGCGACAAGAACAACCCCAACGTTATCGAGGTAATTGAAACAGCGTGTGATGAATGTCCTATGGGCGGATACGAGGTAACCGACGCTTGCCGTGGCTGTCTTGCTCACCGTTGTGAGGACGCTTGCCGCAAGGGAGCAATCACTTTCGACAGCAACCAGAAGGCTCACATCGACAAGACCAAGTGCGTTGAATGCGGTCTGTGTGCAAAAAACTGTCCATACTCTGCAATTATGAACTTCAAGCGTCCTTGTGTAAGCGCTTGTAAGGTTCAAGCAATCTCTATGAACGAAAATAAGGCTGCTAAGATTAACAACGAAAAGTGCATTTCCTGCGGCGCGTGCGTATACGCTTGCCCGTTCGGCGCTATTTCTGATAAGTCGTTCATCATCAATGCAATTGATATGATTCAGCGCAGCGAGGGCAATACAAAGTATAAGGTTTATGCAATTGTTGCTCCTGCTATCGGTTCTCAGTTCTCTTATGCAAAGCTTGGTCAGGTTGTAAGCGGCATTAAGCAGCTTGGCTTCCACACAGTTGTTGAAGCAGCGCTTGGTGCAGATATGGTAGCTCTCAAGGAAAGCAAGGAATTGGTTGAGAAGGTTGAAAATGGTGAGGGTTATATGACCTCCAGCTGCTGCGCTGCTTTCGTTGATTACATCCGCAAGAACTTCCCTGATGTTGTTGAACATATTTCTTCCAACTACTCACCTATGGTTGAGCTTGGTAAATTCATCAAGTCCACTGACCCCGACAGCAAGGTTGTATTTATCGGCCCGTGTACTGCAAAGAAGATGGAATTCCAGAAGGAAGAGTACCGTCCTTATGTTGACTGCGTAATCACATTTGAGGAACTTCAGGCTCTGTTTGACAGTAAGGACCTCGATATCCGTGAGCTTGACGAGCAGGCTCTTGACAACGCAAGCTACTTCGGAAGAATTTTCGCACGCAGCGGCGGTCTTTGCGACGCAGTTGTTCAGGCTCTCAAGGAGCAGGAGGTCAACGACTTCGACCTTAAGGCAGTTTCCTGCGATGGCATTGAAGCTTGCAAGGTTGCACTGCTTAAGAGAAGCAAGAACCTCAGCGATGTAAACTTCATTGAGGGTATGGCATGTCTCGGCGGCTGTATCGGCGGTGCCGGCTGTCTTACTCACGGTGAGAAGAATAAGGCTGAAGTTGACAAGTACGGCAAGGAAGCAATGGAAAAATCCATTAAGGAAGCCGTAAGCGGCGTTACTATGACAAAGTAATATAAAAAATCGGACAGGCGGGGGCTTGTCCGATTTATTTTTTAGTTTGTACAAAACGAAATTTGATGTACACATTCTCTGTTTATCTGAGATTATCACACAGCTTATCCAGCATTGGCAAAAGCTGATTTTTTTCGTCTTCTGAAAAGCCATTCAGCATCTGCTCCTGTATTTTTTCTACAGCACTGAGTAACTGCTGATACATCTCCCTGCCCTTTTCGGTGATGGATACGTGTGTTTCACGACGGTCGGTATCGTTCTTCTCTCGTACAACTATTCCATCATGCTCCATAGAACGCAGTGTTATGCTGATTGTAGGTGGCTTTAATTCAGTTATTTTTACTATCTCAAGCTGAGTAAGACTGTTAACCTCACATAACGACTGCATTATCACACGATACGAAGGACGTATTCCCAATTTATCCATTTCGCTGTAAACAGCCGACGCAAACAGAAAAACAGCGTCGCTCACACGCTGAACGATTTCGTCCTTCTTCACCATAAGCGTACTGTAGTTTGCGGCTTTGTTGATATATCCCGATTTTGCTTTCATACTTCACACTCCTGATATAAATGTCTGATAATAATTTATATGTTTAGTTTTATTTTAGCATAAAAATCTGACAATATTAGGTTATTTATGTTAAAAGTATGTGATAAACAACAAGTTTTAAAGCATTTTAATCTGATTTTACTTGACAAATCATTCTGACTGATTTATAATAGATTTATCTTGTGAAAATGAAATCCCAAAATGAAAGGTCTTTTATGCTCAAATCTATATTAAAATCGGAATCTTGCAGAAAATGTCAGGTGTGCTGTGGATTCGACGAAAGTGATAAATGGGAAATTCCGCTGATATTCTCGGAGAATAAGGCCGCTGTCGAGCAGATGACAAAAGTTCAGCTTGCTCCACGAGGCAATGAATATGTATTCGATATGCAGTTTGACGGGGATAAGGTTATATTCTGCCCTGCCCTTGGAGAAAACGGTTGTACTCTCGGTGAGCTGAAGCCATTCGACTGTATGATTTGGCCATTCAGAGTAAATAAGCTTGGGGATATGAATGTGATTACCCTCTCCCCTGTTTGTGAGAGCGTTTCAGCACTTCCGTT
>JAZQBH010000220.1:0-3576 GCA_045545655.1 Oscillospiraceae bacterium | reverse complement strand
TTCACAGTTTTTATATGAACGTTTTAGTTAAGTTGCACAAAAATATGAACAAAACTTTATTCTGTATTTTTGGAAAAACAGTCTTGAAAAACAATTAAGATTAGGTTATAATATGATTGTGGGTAAAAGTGGTGAAAAGTTCACTAAAATGGTGAGAAGTTAATAAAAAATCCACGGTAAGTCCACTATGTAAGAAAATGGGGAAAATTTAAATCTACGGAACAGTCGTCTGAGGAGGACGACACTTGCACTCACAAAGACATTAAAGGGGTGACGCTTAAGGTAAGGGGGGATAGAAATGTTAGGCACATACGAGCATACAATGGATGCTAAGGGGCGTATGAACTTTCCTGCGAAGATTCGCGAGGAATGCGGTGAACATTTCTACATTACCAAGAGCATAAAAGAAAAATGTCTTACGGTTTACACAGAAGAGGGTTGGGAAGACCTGAAACAGAAATTGAAGTCTAAATCGCAGAGTGCCGCACTTCCGCTTGAACGTTATCTGTTCGGAAGTGCTTGTGAGGCTGAACCGGACAAGCAGGGAAGAATTGCTATCCCCGCACCGCTTCGTGCCTACGCACAGATTCAGAACGAGGTGTTGGTAGTAGGTATCGGCGAACGTGCTGAAATCTGGAACAAGGAATTGTGGGAGGAGTATCTTGAAAGAACTTCTACCGCAGATATTGAAGCATTGGCAGGTGAACTGGGAATTTGATGGAATTTCGACACACAACCGTTCTGCTGAAAGAAACAGTAGATGGCGCATTCGGTGACCCTTCTGGGGTGTATGCAGACCTTACTACAGGCGGCGGCGGTCACAGTCTGGAGCTTGCAAAGCGTCTTTCGGGGGGAAGATTGCTGTGCTTTGACCAGGACAAAGAAGCTATCGAGGCTGCTGGGGAGCGGCTGAAGGGCTATCCTGTGACATTTGTTAAGCGGAATTTCAGAGAAATCGGTGATGTTCTGGACGAGCTTGGGATAGATAAGCTTGACGGGATTATTGCCGACCTTGGTGTTTCTTCGCATCAGCTTGATGACAAGGACCGAGGTTTTTCCTTTCACAACGACGCTGCTCTTGATATGAGAATGAGTAGCGAGGGTATGTCCGCAAAGGACGTAGTAAATGAGTATCCGTTTGAAGAACTCAGACGAATACTGTATGATTATGGCGAGGAGTAATTTGCGCCGAAAATAGCACAAGGGATAGTTGACGCAAGAAGTATTGCCCCGATTGAAACAACAGGTCAGCTTGCAGAAATAATAAAGTCAAGCGTGCCTGCGGCATACAGGAGAGAGAAAAATCCGTGCCGTAAAAGCTTTCAGGCAATCAGAATTGAGGTCAACGGAGAACTTGACGCACTTGAGCAGATGCTTGCGGCAGGCTTTGAAAGACTGAAAGTCGGCGGAAAAATGTCGATTATCACTTTCCATTCGCTTGAGGACAGAATTGTAAAGAACAAATTCAAGGAATTCTGCACAGGCTGCACCTGTCCGCCTGAATTTCCTGTGTGCGTATGCGGCAAGCAGCCAAGGGGAGAGCTTACAACGAAAAAGCCCATTATTCCAAGCGATGAGGAGCTTGAGAATAACCCCAGAAGCAGAAGTGCAAAGCTGCGTGTTATCAGAAAAATCAGACCGTAATGCGGGCTGATTTGTAGGTTATGGCAATAATTAAGACAAAGGGGATGATGGATATGTCTTATTATAATACAAATCTGGCGTATGCTGACGAGGTGGTAGACTACGACCTCTCACGCTTTGACACCAGTCTTAACGAGCAGAGAAGAAAGCAGGCTCAGCAGGAAAAGGCTGCGAAAATCAGTCTTGCACCGGCGGCGTCTGTATCAAAAAGCGGCTCGGTGCTGAAAATCGTTCTGTCGGTTGCTCTGATGTTCGGGGCATTTTCGGCAGTGAACTATTTTGATACTATGAAGTACAACGCTTCACGTATGGTTGCTGCTCAGGAAGAGTTGCTCGCTCAGGCGCAGGACGACAATGAGCTTTTGCAGAGCAAGCTTGATGCTAAGGCAAATATTTCCTACATCGAGGAATATGCAACTGAACAGCTTGGAATGACAAAGGTTACATCTTCGCAGAAGAAGTATATCAGCATTAACACAGAAAGTCTTATTGAGGTTGACAATGACGAAACAGAGGGATTTGTAGGCTCTGTCAAGAAGTGGTTTGACCGTACATTGGAATACATTGGGTTCTGACAGAATAGAATAAGGGTGACAAGCCTTGTGGGAATTTATGTAACAAGCCTTCGGCTGAGATGACAGAACAGAATGGCTGCATAAATTTTCTTATTTGATGTCGGATTTTCAGATAAGCAAGGTCGTACAAGAGTGCTTTTGCATTCCGTAACGGCTTTGCTTTTTTGACTTTATCGGGAGGAGTTTTCGTGGCAGAAAAATCAAGCGGATTTGTCGCTGTTATGAAGAAGATTTTTAGATTTCTGAAGAAAAAAGACGATGAAGCGGTAAACCAGAAGCCCTTGCTGGGATATCGTGGAAGACAGCTGGTTATTCTTGCTGTCTTTTTGGGTTTTTCAGTATTCGTGGGATATAATCTTCTGAAATTTACC
The DNA here is from genome assembly GCA_045545655.1 of Oscillospiraceae bacterium. GTDB lineage: Bacteria > Bacillota > Clostridia > Oscillospirales > Ruminococcaceae > CAG-115. The sequence continues at coordinate 986 of JAZQBH010000220.1, read as the reverse complement.
GTGCTTGACGGCGATAAGTGGCGTCAGCTTGCGAATACACAGCAGATGGCGTCTATGACTATCAAAGCAAACAGAGGCACGATTTATGACGCAAACGGCACCGTGCTTGCACAAAGCTCTACCGTGTGGGATATTATCATAAATCCCAAGGCAATCTACGAGGAAAACAAAGAGCTTAAAGCTGCTTACGAGAAAAAGCAGAAAAAGTGGCTTGAAAACGACGACCCTGACAAAGACCCGCTTGAAGAATACCGTGAATTGTCAGACATAATATGCTACAAGCTTGCGGAAATTCTTGAAATTCAGCCCGACAGTATGCTTGAAGCCTGTCAGAAGATAGAAAAGCAGTATTACCTGTGCAAGCGTAAGATGGAAAAGCCCGTCGTGCTTGAAATTCAGGAGTTTCTGCTGAAAAACGGCATACGCTCCGACTGTGTTTACACAGAGGAGTCCAGCAAGCGTTATTACCCCAATAATTCGCTTGCTTCTCAGGTAATAGGCTTTACAAACTTTGACGGCTACGGCGTTTACGGACTTGAGGCATACTATGATGATTACCTTAAAGGCGTAGACGGCAAGGTGTTCTACACCAAGGACGGCCTGGGTCAGGGCATAGAGTATGCCAATGACAACTACTATTCAGCCGTAGACGGCAACAGCCTTGTGCTTACCCTTGACGAGGTTCTTCAGCATTATCTTGAAAAAAATCTTGAAAAAGCAATCTCCCAGCACGGCGTTGTAAACCGTGCAACGGGAATTATTATGAACTGCAATACTGGCGGTGTGCTTGCGATGGCGACAAGCCCGTCGTATGACCTGAACAACCCGTCAACTATTGTAGGCGCTTACGAAAACGGACTTATCGAAGCGAAAAAAGAAGACGGCGCTTCGGAAGAGGAAATCTCCGAGCTTACTGCAAAGCTGAGAGAACAGCAGTGGAGAAATAAGTCTGTAAACGAACTGTATTACCCTGGCTCGGTATTCAA
>JAZQBH010000219.1:0-4065 GCA_045545655.1 Oscillospiraceae bacterium | reverse complement strand
CCTGACCGCTGAACTTGGTGTGGGGGTGAATAGAACCGGGCTTGCAGAGAACCTGACCACGCTCGATGTCCTCACGGGAGATACCACGGAGAAGAGCACCGATGTTGAAGCCTGCAACAGCCTTATCAAGGCTCTTGTGGAACATTTCAAGACCAGTAATAACTGTGCTCTTAGGCTCCTCAACAAGACCAGTGATTTCAACTGTGTCACCAACAACAGCTGTACCACGCTCTACACGACCTGTAGCAACAGTACCACGACCAGAGATAGTCATAGTGTCCTCAACAGGCATAAGGAAAGGCATATCTTCCTTACGGTCAGGTGTAGGAATGTAGCTGTCAACAGCGTCCATAAGTGCCTTGATGCAAGCGTACTCAGGAGCGTTGGGGTCGTTGCTTGCGCAATCGAGAGCAACCTTAGCAGAACCGAAGATTACAGGGATATCATCGCCAGGGAAGTCGTTCTTGCTGAGGATGTCACGAATGTCCATCTCAACGAGCTCGAGCATACCGTCGTTATCCTTGTATGTTCCGTCAGCCTCAAATGTTACACCGTCAACGTCATCGCACTTGTTGATAAATACAACCATTGCGGGAACGCCAACCTGACGGCCGAGAAGGATGTGCTCCTTAGTCTGAGCCATAGGGCCATCTGTACCAGCGCAAACGAGGATAGCGCCGTCCATCTGAGCTGCACCAGTGATCATGTTCTTGATGTAGTCAGCGTGTCCGGGGCAGTCAACGTGTGCGTAGTGACGGTTGAGAGTCTTGTACTCAACGTGAGCAGTATTGATTGTGATACCACGCTCTCTTTCCTCAGGAGCCTTATCGATCATATCATAAGCCTCGAACTGAGCGTTGCCGAGCAGAGAGAGATACTTTGTGATAGCTGCTGTAAGAGTGGTCTTACCGTGGTCAACGTGACCGATAGTACCGATGTTTACGTGGGGTAAGCTGGAATCATATTTTTCCTTAGCCATTGGATTTATCCTCCTTATTCTTCTGTGGGCACAATACCCACTTTAATGTTATATATATTTTATCAGATTTTCCTAAGAAAATCAAGTACTTTTCCCTTACAGACGAAATTTTTTTAAAAAATTCCGTCTGCAGCAGAAAAATTGTACAAATTAGTCGTTCTTTGCTCTCTTGGACATAATGCCTTCAGCTACGGACTTCGGAACTTCAGTGTAGCTGTGCGGCTCCATTACATACTGTCCACGGCCCTGTGTCTTAGAACGCAGGTCGTTGGAGTAGCCGAACATCTCAGACAGCGGAACGAGGGCAGTAACCTGAACATTACCTGTTCTGGTTTCCTGATCCTGAATCATACCTCTGCGTGAGTTGAGGTCGCCGATAACGTTACCGATATAATCATCGGGAACAACTACAACAACCTTCATAATAGGCTCAAGGATAACGGAGTGTGCCTTCTTGAGGGCTTCCTTAATAGCCATTGAACCTGCAATCTTAAATGCCATTTCAGACGAGTCAACTTCGTGGTAAGAACCGTCATACAGCTCAACCTTGAGGTCAACAACAGGGTATCCTGCGAGAACACCTGCATTGAGTGCGCCCTGAATACCTGCGTCTACGGCAGGAATAAATTCCTTAGGAATAGACCCGCCGACTACAGCGTTTGTAAACTCGTAGCCCTTGCCGCTCTCATTCGGCTCAACACGGATTTTAACGTGACCGTACTGACCCGAACCACCGGACTGACGCTTGTACTTCATATCAACATCAGCGTTGCTGGTGATTGTTTCCTTATAAGCAACCTGCGGTGCGCCTACGTTAGCCTCAACCTTGAACTCACGGAGAAGTCTGTCTACGATAATTTCAAGGTGAAGCTCACCCATACCTGCGATAATGGTCTGACCTGTTTCAGCGTTAGTCCATGTCTTAAAGGTGGGGTCTTCTTCTGCAAGCTTTGCAAGTGCAACTGCCATCTTATCCTGACCAGCCTTGGTCTTAGGCTCGATAGCGAGGTCGATAACGGGTTCGGGGAACTCCATAGACTCAAGAATGATGGGGTGGTTTTCATCACAGAGTGTATCACCTGTTGTAGTGTACTTTGTACCTACAACGGCTGCGATATCTCCGCACGGACAAGCGTCGATATCCTGTCTGTGGTTGGAGTGCATCTGAATGATACGGCCCATACGCTCGTTCTTGTCCTTGGTTGCGTTAAGAACTGTTGTACCAGCCTCAACGAAACCGGAGTAAACTCTGAAGTAGCAGAGCTTACCTACGAACGGGTCGGTTGCAATCTTGAATGCGAGAGCCGAGAAAGGCTCGTTATCGCCTGCCTTACGCTCTTCTTCCTCGCCAGTGTCGGGGTTTGTACCCTTGATAGCGGGAATATCCAGAGGAGAAGGCATATACTCAACAATTGCGTCGAGAAGCTTCTGAACGCCCTTGTTTCTGTAAGATGTTCCGCAGCATACAGGCACAAAGCTGTTATCGATTGTACCCTTTCTGATTGCTGCCTTGATTTCCTCGGCTGTGAAGTCGGCACCCTCATTTTCGAGATATCTCTCCATAAGGTCTTCGTCGAGCTCAGCAACTGCCTCAAGCATAGCTGCTCTGTACTCTTCTGCCTTTTCCTTCATATCCTCGGGAATTTCTTCTACACGCATATCCTTACCGAGGTCATCGTAGTAAACGTCTGCGTTCATCTCGATGAGGTCGATAATTCCCTTGAAGTCGGATTCTGCACCGATAGGAAGCTGAATCGGAACAGCATTACACTTAAGTCTGTCCTTCATCATATCTACAACGTTGTAGAAGTTAGCGCCCATAATGTCCATCTTATTTACATAAGCCATTCTGGGAACCTTATAGTTATCAGCCTGACGCCATACTGTTTCAGACTGCGGCTCAACGCCGCCCTTTGCACAGAATACTGTAACAGAGCCGTCAAGTACTCTCAGCGAACGCTGAACCTCAACTGTAAAGTCAACGTGTCCGGGAGTGTCGATAATATTGATACGATGGCCTTTCCAGAACGCAGTGGTAGCAGCGGAAGTGATGGTGATACCTCTCTCCTTCTCCTGCTCCATCCAGTCCATTGTCGAAGCGCCGTCGTGTGTTTCACCAAGCTTGTGGTTTACACCTGTGTAGAACAGAATACGCTCCGTTGTGGTGGTCTTACCTGCGTCGATATGCGCCATAATACCAATATTACGGGTCATTTCAAGAGTTACGTCTCTTTTCATAAATTCCTCCGTAATATGCTCTGATTACCACTTGAAATGTGCGAAAGCCTTATTAGCTTCTGCCATCTTGTGAGTATCGTCACGCTTCTTGCAAGCGCCGCCCTGATTGTTCAGTGCATCGCAAATCTCGTTTGCAAGGCGCTCCTTCATTGTTTTTTCACTACGCTGACGGCTGTAGTTTGTGATCCAACGCAGACCCAGTGTGCGACGTCTCTCAGGACGTACCTCCATAGGAACCTGGTATGTTGCACCACCAACACGTCTAGCCTTTACTTCGAGCTGAGGCATAATGTTTTCCATTGCCTCCTCGAAAGCTTCGAGAGCGTCCTTGCCTGTCTTTTCAGCAACGATCTCGAATGCGCCGTATACGATCTTCTGGGCTACGCCCTTCTTTCCATCAAGCATAATGTTGTTGATAAGTCTTGTTACCAACTCCGAACCGTACAACGGATCCGGAAGAACCTCACGCTTGGGAACATTACCTCTTCTTGGCACTTTACTTCCCTCCTTACATAAAAATGAAAATCATCGGTACTCGAAAGCAATCCATTCACTTCCGCCGCCAAGAATGCGGTATTTCTATCAAGAAATAATGCCACTCTTGTCAGCTAACAGTTATGAAATTACGCTTTCTTTCCTGCCTTCGGACGCTTAGCTCCATACTTTGAGCGTCCCTGCATTCTCTTATCAACGCCCTGAGCGTCGAGTGTACCTCTTACGATGTGGTAACGCACACCAGGGAGGTCCTTAACACGTCCGCCTCTGATGAGTACAACGGAGTGCTCCTGCAGTTTGTGTCCAATACCGGGAATGTAAGCAGTAACCTCATAGCCGTTGGAAATCTTAAC
>JAZQBH010000218.1:0-3714 GCA_045545655.1 Oscillospiraceae bacterium | reverse complement strand
TTACTGCGGCTCTTCCTACTATTAACAAGCTGGTAGAAAACGGTGCGAAGGTTGTACTGTGCTCTCACCTCGGCAAGCCGAAGAACGGCCCTGAGGCTAAGTTCTCCCTCAAGCCTGCCGCTGACAGACTTGCAGAACTCGTAAGCACAAAGGTTGTTTTCGCTGCTGACGATACTGTTGTAGGCGACAACGCTAAGAAGGCTGTAGCTGAAATGGCTGACGGCGAAATCGTTGTTCTCGAAAACACACGTTTCCGTGGCGCAGATGAAACCAAGAACGGCGAGGGCTTCTCCAAGGAGCTTGCTGACCTTGTAAACGGCGAAGTATTCGTTATGGACGCATTCGGTTCTTCCCACAGAGCACACGCTTCTACTGTAGGCGTAACAAAGTTCGTTAAGGAAACTGCTGTTGGTTACCTTATGAACAAGGAAATCGAGTTCCTCGGCAACGCTGTTGAGAACCCTGTTCGTCCTTTTGTTGCTATCCTCGGCGGTGCAAAGGTTGCTGATAAGCTTAACGTAATCTCCAACCTGCTTGAAAAGTGTGATACACTTATCATCGGCGGCGGTATGGCTTACACATTCCTTAAGGCTAAGGGCTTTGAGGTTGGTACTTCCCTCGTAGACAACGAAAAGATTGATTACTGCAAGGAAATGATTGAAAAGGCTGAAAAGCTCGGCAAGAAGCTCCTTCTCCCTGTTGATACAACAATCGCTAAGGCGTTCCCTGACCCCATTGACGGCGAGGTTGAGGTAAGTGTTGTTGACGCTGACAAGATTCCTGCTGATATGATGGGTCTTGATATCGGTCCTAAGACAATGGAACTCTTCGCTGAGGCTGCTAAGTCCGCTAAGACTGTTGTGTGGAACGGCCCGATGGGCGTATTCGAGAACCCCACACTCAAGAAGGGTACTGTTGCAGTTTGCGAGGCTCTCGCTGAGGCTGACGCTACTACAATTATCGGCGGCGGTGACTCCGCTACAGCTGCTATCAACCTCGGCTACGCTGACAAGATGAGCCACATCTCCACAGGCGGCGGTGCGTCCCTTGAGTACCTTGAGGGTAAGGGTCTCCCTGGAATCGACGCTATTCAGGATAAGTAATCAGACAAATAGGGCAGAGAAATCTGCCCTATTATTCGAGGTATACTATGAAGGCGAATGAATCTGTCATCAATGAATGCGAATACGATTGTTTGAAGATGAAGAACAGCAGGCTTTGCTGTGATGTGTCAGAGTGCAATATGCAGAACTCTGTGTTCAACCGCACACAACTAAGCGGTGCTTCTTTTACTGAGAATGATATGCGTGATTTGCGTTTACAGCAATGCAATCTCAATGGCAGCAGTATTGAAAACTGCGACCTGACAAGTGCGGCATTGGTTGGCTGTAAGCTTGATGGTATGACAATTGACGGATTGAATGTTCAGAGCATAATTGAATTCTACAAAAACAACTTTAAGGAGGATATTTCTATGAACAAGGCAATGAGAAAGGCGATAATCGCAGGAAACTGGAAGATGAACAAAACACGTCCCGAGGCAAAGGCATTGCTTGAGGAGCTCAAGCCCCTTGTAGCTGACGTTAAGGGTGTTGAAATAGTGGCTTGCGTACCCTTTACAAATCTTGAAACAGCTCTTGCAGTAACCGCAGGAACAAATATAAAGATTGGCGCTGAAAATTGTCACTTTGAAAAGAGCGGTGCATTCACAGGCGAAATTTCCGCAGATATGCTTGCGGAAATGGGCGTGGAGTATGTAGTTCTTGGTCACTCCGAAAGAAGACAGTATTTCGCTGAAACCGACGAAACTGTAAACAAGCGCACAAAGGCGGCTCTTGCGGCTGGTCTTAAGCCTATCGTCTGCGTTGGCGAACTGCTTGCAGAGCGTGAGGCTGACATCACCGAGGAGGTTATCTCCCGTCAGATAAAGCTTGACTTTGCTGGCATTTCCGCTGATGACGTGAAGAAGTGCGTTATCGCTTACGAGCCTGTATGGGCAATCGGCACTGGCAAGACTGCTACTGCTGACCAGGCAGAGGAAGTATGTGCATTTATCCGTGCGGCTCTCGCTAAGCTGTACGGCGCTGACGTTGCAGAGGCTGTTACTATCCAGTACGGCGGCTCTATGAACGCTGGCAACGCCGAGGAGCTTGTGAAGAAGCCCAATGTTGACGGCGGTCTTATCGGCGGCGCTTCACTCAAGGCAGCAGACTTCACAGCTATCATCAAGGCTGCTGAGGCTAACTGAAAGCTATGAAAAAACGCACATTACTACTGAATATATCAGCGATACTCGGTGCTGTATATCATATCCTGTTTATTGCGGGGTATTTACTGCATAAGCCGCTGTTTGGAAAAATGTTCTGCACTCCTGACACACTGGAAAAAATTGAACCTGTGTATAGTCTGCCTGTGTTTATAGTGACTGCACTTTGCGGAATTGTCTTTGCCGCACTTGTGCTTCTTATGAAAAAGCACACAGGAAAAAGCTTTTTCATAAGCACTGCAATTTTTTCTGGCTGTGCGTTCGTGGCTGAAAGATGGGTAAACTATCTTGCACCAGCTTCAGCTTCTTTCTTAAATACACAGCTTTCCGAAAATGGCGAGCTTGGCGTACTTGCGGCAGGTATGAGCAGAGGTTCTGTTCTTATGCTTGATAATTGTCTGCTTGTGCTGTTTGCGGCGGCAATAGCGCTGATGTGCTGTGCGTTTTGTATAAAAAAACACAATATGAATTGATTTAACTGAAAGGAAATTTAACAAATGGCAAAACCTGTTTTACTTGTTGTTATGGACGGTATCGGCTATTCCAAGACTGGTCTTGGCGACGCCGTTACAGAGGCTAACACACCCACTCTCGACTGGCTGCTGGCAAACTGCCCCAACACACGCCTTAAGGCTCACGGCGGCGCAGTTGGTCTGCCCACAGATGATGATATGGGCAACTCCGAGGTAGGTCACAATGCGCTTGGCTGCGGTCAGATTTACTCTCAGGGTGCAAAGCTTGTAAACGAGAGCATTGAAAGCGGCAAGATGTATGAGTCTTCTGCGTGGAAAGAGCTTGTAGACAACTGCAAGGCAAAGTCCTCTGCAATGCACTTCATCGGCTTGCTTTCTGACGGTAATGTTCACTCAAACATCTCGCACCTCTTCAATATGCTTAAGAGAGCAAAGGCTGAGGGCGTAAGCAAGGCAAGAGTACACATTCTCCTTGATGGACGTGACGTTCCTGCAACATCTGCTCCGCTTTACATTCAGCAGCTTGAGGACGTTCTCGCTGAGCTTAACGACGCTACATTCGACGGCAAGATTGCTTCCGGCGGCGGACGTATGAAGATTACAATGGACAGATACCAGGCTGACTGGGCAATGGTTGAGCGTGGCTGGAACACCCATGTTAAGGGTGAGGGTCGCCAGTTTGCGTCTGCACTTGAGGCTGTTGAAACACTCCGCAATGAAACAGGCGTTATCGACCAGGATCTGCCTGCATTCGTTGTAGCTGAAAACGGCGAGCCTGTCGGCAAGGTTGCTGACGGCGACAGCGTTGTTCTCTTCAACTTCAGAGGCGACCGTGCTATTGAAATGTCTATGGCATTCGATATGGACGAATTCAATTATTTCGACCGTGGCGCAAAGCCTGATGTATGCTATGCTGGTATGCTGCAGTACGACGGTGATATGAAACTCCCCGCAAGATACCTTGTTAATCCTCCC
>JAZQBH010000217.1:0-3883 GCA_045545655.1 Oscillospiraceae bacterium | reverse complement strand
ACTGAAATATAGTCGCCATCAGCAAACCCATATCTACGGCATTTGACATTCAAGACACTTGTCAGTTGGTTTTATTTTTCTTTTCAAGCTCTTTCAGGATAAGCTGTTCAGCAGCGGCAGCATGGTCGAAATTATGTACCTTCTGAAGATAATTTCTGGTGTTTGCTCTTCTTCCAACAGGTGCGTTAACAAACTCGTGGTATTTATCCATGTCCCATTCATCCGGCTTGATAAAACGACTGTTATCCCTTGCTCTTGCGTCACCGATAACCTTTTTTGCCTGCTCAATTCTTTTCCAGAAAGAGTCTATTGCCCAATCCTCCAGAACGTCAGAAAGCATCAGCTCCACATCAGATTTATACAGATTCTGTATCCTTGTTGCCAAATCATCATCCATATACGGCAGCGAAAACTCACCGTCCACAGCAAAGCTTCTTCCGTGAGCGCCTATATATCCATCATCGTCAGTGCCGTAAAGCGAAGTGTTTCCGAAAGAATAATCGTTGTCTATACCCGTCACCTTACCTAATTTAATATTCTTTCCCTCGCCTGTGCTGTTAACAAAGATATTTCCAAAATGTCGGTCAGTCTGACCTACCAGTGTGTCAAGCACCTGAAGCGAAATCATCGACCTCATATATTCAGGGGTCACTGCATCCTCAGACAACTTATTTTGCCGCATACGTTTGTAGTAACCAACCCTGATATCGTTTTCAGTAACGGGGTCGCCTACATTTCCCCAGCCTGTAAGATTTTCTCTCTGCGCTATTTCTCTCTCACGGTTTACAACAGTCACCAATTGATTATTGTAATCTTCTCTGCTAAGCTCGCCCAGCTTTTGTTCAAGCTCACTGCCGTCTGCACGCTGCATCATATTGCCGACATTCTCCCAGCCATCAGAATCACGCAGAACAGCGGTTTCAGACTGTGCAATGAGGTCGCTTATTCCCAGCATCTGCGCAACACGACTTGTAGCGACATTTCTGGCTGACAGATTAAGGTTTTCAACCGCTCCGCCCTTATCCTCCAGAAAGCCATTCTGCTTGATAAGCAAATCATAATATTTGTCTGCCATATTCCTGAATTCTGCGTCATTTTTATAATCCTTTGTATTTTTCACCTTTGCTTGAAACAGCTCTTTGATATTTTTATATGATTTTTTATTATCTTTGACAATGCCTACAAGTTTTTCTCTTTTATCGTCATTGCCGCCAGACTTTTTTAACGCAAACTCTGCTCCACCAGTCGAATACAATGCCTCGTTCTTTTCAACGCCGTTTTCACTTCTTGATATACCAAGATAATCAAGATTTACCCTATGCTTGTCGTAAGCCTCATCTGATTGCATATCTATATTATCTTCTTTTTTGAAAAATCCGCTTGCGCCGTCTGTGGTAGCGTCGCTATTAACAACTGCAAGTCTGCTTGCCTGTTCTCCGACGTGTTCAAGGTTTTCTTCACGAACCTCGCTGCCGTCCTCGCCTTTTTTCAGCTGAATAATTCTGCGGCGGGATTTGGTAAGCACATCTCTTACAGAACCAGCGCGTTCGTTTTCTCTGAGAGAACTCATAGTATCCAGATAATCACGCAGACCCTGTATATCCTTTGCAGCCTGTTCTTTCACACGCAGCACTGCCTCTTTACGCGCCTTACCCTCGCTTGTGCGTGGATTTTTATGACTTGCAAGATACGCGTCACACGCGTCTATAATCTCCTTGTAGTCCTTCATAGTTCTTATAATTGTTCTGGTAGAACCATACATATCATCGTTAAGAACTTCGCCCGAGGCAATGCCGTTCATAGTCTTTTCCACTTTATTCATAACCAGCTTGTAGCTGTTGGAATTCCAGCCGACGCCCCATTTTTTGGTTTCCTTCAGCGTGTCATTGTGGCCCTCAAGGCGCTCCACTGCGTCTGCGGAATGTTTCTTCTCACCGGAAAGCGATTGCACTTCCTCTTCCTCATCGAGTGCTGCCTCGTCTTCAGAGTCTTCCATTCTCTCCACAATCTCACTGTGCATATCATCAACATCATATCCCTGATTTTCCAGATTGAGCATATTTATTGCAGCCTGATTGCCTACTTCGGGCGGCACTGTTGTCCACTGCAAATCATCGGTCAATTCCGTCTGTTGTGTATTTTTATGAAACATCTTTTTTATAGATTTCCAAAGACTCATAGTTACACTCCCTGTATCTATAAAGTATTTTGTATTATTTTTTAATTAACAATATATGAAAAATCCTGTATTCAAACCATATCACATAATAACCCTATTTTATATTATACCACATTTTTTTAAAAAAATCTACCCTGCATTAAATTCGACCATTTTTGCGCAGAATTAGCCTTACTTTTAAAAAATAAACAAGAATTATCCCCCGAATCTCTTTCTCAGTTTTTCCAGTGCCTTTTTTTCAATTCTCGAAATATACGAACGTGAGATTTTCAGCTGTTTTGCTATCTCATTCTGCGTCATTGGCTTGCACAGACTGCCGTCTTTGTCGGGGATGCCGTAACGTTTGCAGATTATCTCACGTTCACGGTCGTCAAGGCATTCATCTATATAGCGATACAGCTTCTCAGAATTGATGTCTAGCTCGGCTATCTGTTCAACATTTATATTGCTTGCGAAAATGTCCTCTATGGTGAGCGAATTTCCCTCGCTGTCACAGTCAATCGGGTCGCTTATCGACATATCATTCTGCCTGTGCTTCATCTTGCGGAAGTGCATTTTAATTTGGTTAGCAATTACACAGTTATGAATGTGACAACCAAGCCATTTTTCGGCATTTTTCGACGTGTTTTACAATATTTTCCATAGCGTTATTTAATAGCAAAATCAGATGTAAAAATCAAGGAAAAATATAATTATTTTATATAAAATAATTAAGAAAATTAGTTAGAAAAAGTTGCATATAGTCCGCAAAGGGCGCTTAAAAAAATTTGTAATAGTTTATTACAAAAAATAATTCAGCAGACAAAGTTGGGCAGTTCATACAAGCCTGGATAAGTATTGCGTACATCTTTCTAATTTTTTTATATCCACAAGCAAAGAGTTCGACTTCATACTATATTGAAATCTATTATAAAAATTACCTTATCTTCCAACTGATAATTTCCTGTTCAAGCTTGCAGTTATTGTCAAGCATATACTTAGCCACATCCATATGAAATCCAATATCAATAAGCGAGTTTGCCTTAACAATATCATTCTTCTCAAGCGGCTTGCAATAATCAGAATATTTCTTCAGCTCATCCACTCTCATAAACAACGGCTGAAAATCAATTCCACTTTCATCCTGCAAATGCTTAAGAATATAGAAACCATCAGGGTCTATATCGCCGAAATGATGCCATTTTTCAATCTTTCCACTACGGTGTAGTTTTTTCAGAAAGCAGGTTTTTACGGAATTATTATATCCGCTGAGATACACCAGCAACCGACCTGACGGACTCATTCTGTTGAATGAAGTCAGATTTTCAATTGTCACTGCCTCGGTTTCAGTTGTATCTATCGACACTATCTTCTCAAGTTCCTTTGAGCATATCGCAAGAGGATGAGCAGCATTCAGCTGTATCTCATAGTCATCAAGATACTTTATACAGCCATTACCTTTCACATAGATATATGACGGATTTTGTACTACCTGAAACTGCGGTAATACCATTTCATTATCATATTGTTCTGTTTTGTAATACCTTGAAATTATCTTGCATATACGAGACTTGTAATGTTTCTCAAAAACCTTGCTGTTATGGAAAATCTCAATAGAAAGCTCGCGCTCCATTATTTCAGTTTTATTGCACTCAATATACTCAAGACAACACATTAACTTCTCAAGTTCTTCATCGGACAAAGAAAACTCCATCATTCTGCGGT
>JAZQBH010000216.1:0-6650 GCA_045545655.1 Oscillospiraceae bacterium | reverse complement strand
GGAAACAACAGTAGTCCATTACACAGTATAATACTGCCCATAATCAAAGTAAAGATAATAATTACTTTCAACACTTTTCTGTACCTGAATTTACGATAAAGATGTTGTTTATTAAAGCCACAACTATAGCAAACAACTGTTTTTCGTATAGGTGCATTACATCTACTGCAATATAAACGTTTCATAATATATTCACCTCTGTAAAGACGCTCGTGCTTTCTGGTACATAATAAAAACACCGCAGAACCCCTTGCGGATTGGTTCGGCGGTATGCTGGTGCCGCTGACCGGGGTCGAACCGGTACGGATTTGTGGTCCGAGGGATTTTAAGTCCCTTGTGTCTGCCTATTCCACCACAGCGGCATATATTGAGTTTGGTTATTGTCACAACATTGATATTATACCATATTCTGCTTTTAAAGTCAAGTGTTTTTTTCAAAACAGCAGAATGGTATTCGCTTGTGCCTGAAAATAAAATATATGCTTAGTCATCGCAAAATATTTCTCAGTTATCATAAAAATCTATTGACAACAAAGTGAAAAAGTTGTATAATATTACTGATTGTAAACGTATACTTAACGTTTGCATTCTCTTGTAAGATAATAATACTGGAGGTGCGTTTCTTGGATTATCAGGCTAAGGTGGAGTGGCTCTCTCCGAAGCGTGTTATGAAGCTGTATAAAGGACAAAAAGCAGTTTACGGAAGCCGCAGACTCTTCATAATTGGTATAGGCAGCAATGGCATTGATATTCTCACAAGATGTAAGGACATTGCTGAAAACAGATATGGGTCAGACAATACAAAAATACGTTTTCTTGGAATAGGTCTTAAAAGTCAGCTTGACGAAGCTCAGGTGAACGGCTCAGTGCTTGAGGCGGATGAACGTCTTGAGATAGACCCCGAGGAGGCTATTTATTCATACCTCAACGACCCCTCAAAGCTTACAGCTGAAATGAAGGACTGGTTTGACGAGGGATTGTTCAACTACACACAGAATACCCCTGTCTACGGTATCAAGAAGCGTCAGTGTGCCAGACTTGCTTTATTCCACTACTTTGATAAAATCAGAACCCTGCTCGGACAGGCTGTAAAGGCTTTTTCAAATTCAAAGTCTACCATTCAGGTTGTGTTTACGGGCAACCTCGGAGACGCATTCTTTGGCGGTATGGTGATTGATTTAGCGTATCTTGTAAAGGCTTTTCTCTCGCCTGACAAATCCCCGATAACGGTGTCTGCGGCTATGCTTGCGGCGGATACTGCCCTTCAGCAGGGACTTGACGGCCGTGATCTTGCTATTTTCTACGCAAATACTGTTGTCACCAAATACGAGCTTGATAAATTCCAGTGTAAGAAAAAGGAATACAACCAGTGCTTTTCGCCTGCGTATACCTTCAATTCAACGAAAACTCCTTTTTCTTCCTGCTTTATCAATGCAGCAGAGGAAAACTACGAGCTTACCGTTGAAAATACAGCTATGAAGATTATGACCGATTCTGCACTGCTGTTTGAACAGGACGATGACGCTGACCGCTTGTTGTCGTATAATATGCTGAGCAATGCTACCCAGCATACCTTCAGATATCTGTGCAGCGGCACTGCACTTGACGAAATTCCTATGGGCAAGATTGCAAGCTACCTTACGCTGAAAACGGTTATTATGCTGAACAGCCGCCTTAAGGAAAATCTTGCAACAGACTTGTTCAATCTTTATTCAAGTAAGGTTACTCCCGATGAAATGCTGCTTGCGCTCAAGGGCGGAGATATTCCGAATATAGAATACGACGAACATCTTAACCCTCTGTTTTCGCCAAAGTCGCTGAAAAAGGGTTCGAAAGCGTCGTTCAACTATGTGATGGAGCGGCTTGAAAAGATAGCTGAGTTGTGCACAAAGGGTTCTGACGTTTATATGAACAAGATATATACCGAAATAACAGACCTGTGCGACAAGGCTTGCCGTGATAATGAAAAAGGCCCGTATTATGCCGAGGGACTTATCAAGCGCTGTCAGTCAACGCTTACCAAGGCAATACAGAAAAAGAAATCTCAGATTGAAGACGCTGAGCTGGATGTTTCCCGTGATGAGCACCTTGTTTTGGAAGAATGGCGGCATATTCACGGAGTTCTTGGTCTGTTTTCAAGCAAGGATACCTCCTGTTACATTACCCGTATGAAGAGGTTTGAAGAGGACAAGCGTATCTGTTTAACAGGTGGAATAGTTGTTGAATTTTACGAAAAGCTGTACGAAAAGCTTGAAACGTATTACAAGGAAAAAATCTGCAGAATGATCCGTGTGTTCGATGAAACAGAAAAATATTTCAAGAATATCGCAGAGCATCTGAATACTATGGATAACGGATTTGTGCGTGACGCATTCGACGTGTCCGAAAAGAGGGTAATGGAAAAGCTTGACCGTCTTGTTGAGCAGCTTCCCGAACAGACTGTTTCTACTGTATTCCAGAAAAGCCGCCTGCTTGAGTGCGCAGTTGACGATAATCCCAAGCGTTTTGCGGCTGAGGCGTGCGCTATATCCTGTATCTGCTTCAGAGGCTTGTTTACATCAAGCTATGACGAGCTTTGTCAGGCGTTTGGCTGTGACAGAACTGTTGCACGTGCACTTGAGGAGTGTATGGGTCGTGTGTGCGCTGTAACTCCTGTTGCAGATGAACAGCCGCTTATGCGTGCAGTTTGTCCGCAGAATGCACAGATGGAGGATATTGCAGGTCTTCGTGCGGTTCATAACAACCTTAACAGCGTGTGGACCAATTCCTCTTTGTTACATACTGTAATAGTCCAGCAGGTAAAGGGCGGAGTCAAACTTGACCATTTCAAGGACTATGAACAATGGGAAAATATGCGTTATGCTTATGTAAACGACTCTCTTAAAAAACACGGAATACGTATCTTTCACTAATTAAAGGATTTCTCTATATTTTAAAATGGTAATAAATGCAAAAAAAATCTCAGATGTAGTGCTGGTCTATGACCAGTACTACTCTAAAAAGCCCGATGCAGTACTGCTTATGATAAAAAGGGTAATACTGTGCTGTGCTTTGTGTCTGTGTGCAATAATGTTTTTGCTTGCCGAATATGCTATGCCTGTGAGTGCTGTTGCAACCGCAGTGCAAAGCGTGCTTTTTTCGGCAGGCTTTTCGTTGTTGTTCACGTTTGTTAAAAAACGCTTTGCAATTCCGTCATTGCTTGGATTGTGTAGTCTGATTGTGCTGTTTGTCCGTGAAAGCTTTATGGATAAAATGTCCTTTTTTATGGACGCCCTATGGCTGCTGATGGACGGAAGATTTGTTCCTGGCAGGGTATTTGCTGCACACGACCTTGATTTGCTGCACGCACGCAACCTTATGTACTGCGAGGGTGTTGAACTGGGCTTCGGGCTGATAGTGTTCTTCTTTACGATGGTTACAGCCGCTTGTATGTTCACAAAACCGAGGGTTTATCCGTCGTTGTTTCTTTGGATTCTTCTGTGGATTCCTGTGCTGATTTCCGAAAAATTCACCTTTTCAGTGTGGATAATTCCCGCTTTTGCATTGTATATGGCGGCAATTGCCTACTGCTCAATTTATTCGGATGGAACTGCCCTCTGCGGCGGAAAATATAAAGGCGCAGTAGTATATAACGAACAGACCTTTGAAAAAAGCGTAAAAAAAGCCCCGTACATAAAACAGGTTGAAATGCGGTCGGTTTATTATTCAAAGTATTTTTCTGTTGCAATGTATGCTATGGCTATGTTTGCGGCGCTGGGCATCATTTCAGGAAATCTGTTTACGAATTCAAATGGAATAGACTACACGCCTTTGTATAATTTTGTAACAAGTATAAAGGATAAGTCGCTTTTTTCAAACCCCTTTGACAACACAAACGAAGAAGACTGGTTCACAAACAGCGAGGGCGAAGCCGATAAGGAAGGCACTCCCACGCTCAGCATAGCGTCCCCGGGCCGTGGAAACACCAAAATTCTCAGCGTAACCAACGACAGTCCTGCGTTTGTTTATCTTCGTGGAGATATTGGTATCCGATTTGAGGAAAACAGCTGGACTTCGCCTGTAAATACTGAGCCGCCGTTGTGGAAAAGCAGCGGGCTGGCCGGATTTTATCGTCCTGCTGAGGTGCTTGTTCTGAATGCTCTTCAGAATATGTCTGAAGACAGCGTCAGAAGTGTAGTTGAGGCTGAGGTAGTAATTGAATATCTGCGTAATTCTACTGTCACCTTCCTGCCTGCATATACAATGGATTTCGGCTACTTTGACAGTGAGATGTTCACTGTTTACGGCGATTTTGTAATACGTACTTCTGAGGATTACGACCGTATAGATTCTGTTCGGTGTACTGCGCTTGTGCCCGTATATACCAATATGGACGACAGCTCACAGGAGGCATTGGACAGTATGAAAAATGCCGCAGAGCTTGCTAAGGCTCACGGAGGTATTGCAGACGTAATCAACAGCGGATATTTTCTGGGTGAATACAGCGCTGTTGAAAGATACAAGGAATATGTCGAAAGAACCTACCTTGAAATCAGCGAAAAAGACCTCAGAATGATAAACAGATTTCTCAGTGAAAGCGGGCTTCAGGCTGAATTTTCTGACACAGGGCTTGATGCCGATGATCTTTTTTCACGGTATCAGCTGGCGGCCCGCACTGCAGATTATCTTCGTAATAATTACATTTATTCACTTGATGCTGATAATGGCAGAGAAAACCCGGTTGAATCGTTCCTTATGGAAAGCAAAAGCGGTCACTGTGCGTTGTATGCAAGTGCAATGACGCTTGCAATGCGCAGTATGGGTGTTCCGGCAAGATACTGCACGGGATTTGTTGTTCCTCCGAATGGCGGAGAACCGACAATTATGCTTTCCAAAAATCTCCATGCGTGGTGTGAGGTATACTTTGACGAACTTGGCTGGGTAACGTTTGACCCTACGAGTTCATCACAGACGGGAACCTCGGAACCCACATCGTCAGAACATGAAAAGTCATCTGAGTCGGTTTCCTCGGAAGAAAGCACAAGTTCTGAAATCAGCTCGGAAAGTAGTGAGTCTGATTCAGAAAGCACTTCAGACAGCGAAGTAAGTTCTGAAGATTCTGAGTATGTTCCGCCTCCAGAAGAATATGTAAATATATGGCCGTATGTTTTTATTATTCTGGTTATAACTCTTATTTCGGTTGTGCCGCTTGTGCTGATTATCCGCTTCTATGACTCGCATGCAAAAAAGGCTGTTGCCGCTTTGAAGAAACTCCGTGCAAGTCAGAACAGCGATCTCATTCTCGGTAAAATCATCTTGATAATGGAAATTTGCGGTTTTACGCCCTCGGCGGGTGAAATGCCCGAAAAATTCTACGCAAGGGCAGAGGATTTTTTTGGATTTTCAATTACAGATTACAAGGAAGTGCTTGTAGAGTCTGCGTTCAGCAAGGGTGTTGTCGATAAAACCGAATGTGCCCGACTTGCAGGATTGCTTGAACGATTGTATGTTTCCGCCGAGAAACGCTCGGATGTGTTTGATAAGATAAAACTCAGACGTGCGATAGCAAGCAAAAAATAATAGTGAAATCTAACGAATTTTTACTTTGCGATTGTTTAGATTGCACAATACTTGGCAGAACGCAATAAAAAATCCTTAAAAGTGTTGAACTTTTTGGAGGAATGTGCTATAATTAGAATAACAATGGGACACTTTTATGCGGAGTTTGCGATGTAATATCGTACTTGGCGAAAGTTGAAGAATAAATATATGAAGAGGTAACTGCTATGGCAATGCGATTGATTACACGTTCGGATTTTGACGGTCTGGCATGCGGTGCACTTTTGCTTAGTGCCGGAGTTATTGATAGCTGGACTTTTGCTCACCCTAAAGATTTGCAGGACGGACTTGTGCCCGTAACCGAGAACGACTGTCTTGCTAATGTTCCTTTTGTTGAAGGCTGTGGATTGTGGTTTGACCATCATTCCAGTGAAGAAGAGCGCAATCGCTATAAGGGTAAGTATAAGGGCGAGAGCCGTATTACTCCCAGCTGTGCACGTATTATTTATGAATATTATGGCGGCAAGGAGCGTTTTCCGAACTTTGATGACCTGATGGAAGCTGTTGACAAGGTAGACAGCGGAAATCTCAGCCGTGATGAAATTCTCAATCCCCAGGGCTGGATTCTGATTGGTTTCCTTATGGACCCACGCACAGGTCTTGGAAGATTCAGAGACTTTACAATCAGCAACTATCAGCTTATGGAAAAGCTGTTGCATTGCTGTTCGTATATGACCACACAGGAAATCCTCGATATGCCCGACATCAAGGAGCGTATTGCCCTTTATAACGAGCAGACCGAGCTTTTCAAGGAAATGGTTGCAAAATACACACGTGTTGAGCGTGACCTCATTATCACAGACCTGCGTGGAGTAAGCCCAATTTACACAGGAAACCGCTTCCTTATCTATTCGCTCTATCCCGAGCAGAACATTTCCTGCTGGATTGTAGACGGCAAGGGCGGTAAGGGTTGTTCGTGTGCGGTAGGTTATTCGATTCTCAACCGTACATCTCATGTTAATGTAGGCTCTACAATGCTGAAGTACGGCGGCGGAGGACATATGGCGGTTGGTACTTGTCAGTTTACCGACGAGGACGCACCTACAAAAGTG
>JAZQBH010000215.1:0-4188 GCA_045545655.1 Oscillospiraceae bacterium | reverse complement strand
AGATAATAGAATTATACAGATTTTTGGAATAAAAGAAGGGAAACAAAAATGGCAAGACACGGAGGAACTCCACGTGTAGGCGGCTTTAGTAGTGCCCATATTGGCGGTGTTCGACATAGTGGTGGCGGTAGCGGCGTACGTTCGTCAAAAAAACCGTTTGAGGGCTGCTACAACCGCAGTTATTATGACAAACGTGGAAAACTCCATACATATTACACCAACGACATAAATTTCGGAACGAAAAATGGTGTCACCAAAGGCTTAGTTTTTGCAATGACTCTGATAACGGTATTAGTAGTGGTAATGCTGATTTTTATGTTCTTTATGTTTGGACAAATCGGCTTTAAGATAAACGGTGACAGAGAACTTATTGCTGTGTATGACAACAATGATATCTTGTCTTCACGAGAGGAAAAAAAGCTTATTTCTCTGTTTGAGAAGGTGTATGATAAAACTGGAATGCCGATAATGCTGTTTACAGAGCCAAAATCAGAGCTTGAAAAATATGACAGTATAGAGGAATTTTCAGAAGAACTTTTGTATTCTCATACAGATGATGAGAATACAATGGTTATTGTTTATGCTAGGAACAGCTCGGGTCTGGACTACGATTTCTGTGCTGGCAACAATACGATATGGTGTTTATCCAACAAAACTTTTGACGAGTTATTTTCTGCATTCCACAATAAAAAAATGAGTGAGCCGCTTGCATACTCGCTTGACTATGCGTGGAATAAGGTTATGGACGACCTTGCTACAACGAAATTTGACCCAATGGGTATAGTGTTTTTTGCGAACGTTGCATTGTTTTACGGATTTTTCCTGATTGTGCTTATTTTGCCTATGATTAAATCCAAGCAGGCACAGAAGTATTTTGAGAAAAATCCTGATAAGCTTGAAATGAGGCCGATGAAACTGAACACTCAGAATACTCAGAATGCTCAGCCTGTTCAACCTGCTCAGATTGCTCAGCAGATACTTCCAAGATGTTACAACTGCGGCGCACGGAACGAAAACAACTCAACGAAATGTCCGTATTGCAACAGTTCGCTGATATATAAGAAATAACCTTATTTTCAAGGAGATTTTATGGGATTTTTTGATTTTTTCAGAAGAAAGAAAAAACTTCAGCAGAACCCGCTAGATCGGTAGAGCCGACAAAATTGGTAATTAACATTACCGATACAAACTGGACAATAAACGGTGTCGCTTTTACTGTTCCTTGTCATCTGGTTGCATTTGAAAAAGTGTTTGGTAAACCCGACAGAGTGTTCAAGGGCAAGAATACAATTTACACATGGGATAAGCTTGGAATTTATTGTTATGCAAAGGCAAAAACACAGACTATAGATTGCTTTTCCATAAGGTCGGCACACGGAGATATGGACGATATGGAATATCTGCCGAAAAATCTGTTCAGCGGAACGCTTACATTCGGCGGAAAGAACTGGGAAGAGGTTATGTACAGCGGCGAGAATGTAGAGGGCTTTTTCCGTAAGGTTGTCACCGAGGGATTGTCGATAGTTTCAGAGTATTGCGACTTTGATAATGCTGACGCCAACGGACCTCACGGTGCGTATGTAGGCGTTGAGATTTCAATTCGTGGAGAATTTGAAAGTCTGTAAGAATAAAGAATTGTCTAGGAGTAATATGAGATTTTTGGATTGCTTCAGAAAGAAGTCTTTAATCGAGTCATCTAAGTTGGTAATTGATATTACTGATACGGATTTGAAAATAAACGATGTAACGTTCAAAGTGCCATTGCCTCTGGCTTCGTTCAGAAAGGCGTTAGGAAAGCCGGACAGGGTGTTCAGATTCAAGGGCGGGCAGAATGGTTATACCTGGGATAATTTTGGAATTTATTGCTGTACAAATCAAAATCAGACGGTATTTTTCTTTTCAGTAAGAACTGCTCGGGATAATACGGAAGATATGGAATATATTCCGAAAAATCTGTTCAGCGGAACGCTCACCTTCAGCGGCAAAAATTGGGAAGAGTTTATGTATCAAGGTGTGGATATTGACGGTATTTACAGAGATGTTGTTACTGAAGGCTTGTTGATACAATCCAAGTATTCTGACATTGAAAAAACTGACTCTGACGGACCTTGCGGAGCGTACGTCGGTGTGACGATTGAATTTCGTGAAGTATTTGAAGTATTACAATAAAGGAGAAGTTATGAAGAATATAGTTGTTCTCGTGTCGGGCGGCGGCACTAACTTACAGGCGTTGATTGACGCTGAAAAGCGTGGAGAAATCAAGGGCGGTAAAATCACTTGTGTGATTTCCTCAAAGGCAGACGCTTATGCAATCGAGCGTGCGAAAGCCGCTGACATTCAGGCGGTTGTTATGCCAAGACGTGATTACGCTGACTCAAAGGCTTACAGCGAGGCTATTCTTGAAGAGCTTAACAGACAGAATGCAGACCTTGTTGTGCTTGCAGGATTTATGACTATTCTTGATGAGTGCGTTACAAAAGCGTATCCTTATAAGATAATAAATGTTCACCCAGCGTTGATTCCCAGCTTCTGTGGTGAGGGATTTTACGGACTTAAGGTTCACGAGGCGGCGCTTGAATACGGCGTAAAGGTGTCTGGTGCGACCGTGCACTTCGTAAACGAAGAGGCAGACGCAGGTGCAATTATCCTTCAGGGTGCAGTTGATATTGCTAATGATGAAACCCCCGAATCGCTTCAGCTGAAGATTATGCAGAATGTTGAATGGAAGCTTCTGCCGAAAGCGGTTTCGCTGTTCTGCGAGGACAGACTTACAATAAAAGACGACAAGGTATATGTGGATTTATAATTACTATGAATAATGCTTAACATTGTAATGTTGAAGAGGGGCATAGTACAATGAATAAATATAATCTTCACGAGGGCGGCTTTTACGGCAGACTTGAGGGAACCGTCAGGTTTACATTTTTCTGCTGTGACGTGCCTTTTATATTAAATTCAGGCAGCGGTGAAGTATATGCTGAAAGATGTTGTGGGTTTGTTGAAAAGCTTACTTCTGAACACACGGTTTTTAAGCGGCTGCTTGAAGTTATAGCCTGTTATCTGACAGATTACATTGACGAGTTAAGGGAAGACGCCGATGACTTTGATTTCGCACTTCCTGAAGCGGTAACAGCAGAGGATGTTTCGGCATTTTGCAGACCTGTTCATCTGTCGTTTCAACAGCACGAGCTTCTTTATGAGGAGGACAGTCCTGTGGCATTTGTTATGAAAATGTCGCTTAACATACTTCCTGATGAGGAATTTATGGTTGCTATGAACGAAAATGACATAATTTATGTAGGTGAATGTAGAAACATTTCTGTATGGAATGAAAATCTGTTAACAAAGAAATACAATTATATAACCAATTTATAGGAGGAACTGGCAATGATTACATTTGAAAAGGAACTCAATTCCCTTGCTTATCACGGCAGAGGAATTCTGTTGGGCAAATCTCCCGACGGAAAGAAGGCAGTTATCGCTTACTTCATTATGGGCAGAAGCGAAAACAGCCGCAATCGTGTGTTTGTTGAGGACGGTGAGGGTATCCGCACTCAGGCGTTTGACCCTTCCAAGATGGTAGACCCGCACCTCATCATCTATGCACCTGTTCGTGTTCTCGGCAACAAGACCATTGTAACCAACGGCGACCA
Organism: Oscillospiraceae bacterium; assembly: GCA_045545655.1. Classification (GTDB taxonomy): domain Bacteria; phylum Bacillota; class Clostridia; order Oscillospirales; family Ruminococcaceae; genus CAG-115. Next base: position 535 of record JAZQBH010000215.1, on the reverse strand, counting down.
GACAGACACTATCTACGACCTTATGGACAAGCAGCAGAGCTTTGAGCAGTCACTGCGTACCCGTGAGTTTGAGGACGATAAACCCAACTTCACCCCCAGAATTTCGGGTATCATTCACCTTGAAAATGGTAGTATGAATTATGCAATGTCCATTCTCAAATCTGCAAATGGTGATGATTCTTCCTGCCGCCGCTATACATTTGCTTACAGCAATCCTAAGAACGGCACAGGCAGCTTTATCCATACTTATGCAGGCGACGCAATTGACGGCAGACTGCCCAGCTTTGAGGGTGAGCCGAAGGATATCGAAATCCCCGATATGAACATCGACGAGTTTACCGAGCTTGTATGGAATAACCTCAACGCTGATAACAAGGTTTCTCTTTTCACAAGATACATTGACCTTGAAACAGGCAAGTATGAGAGCCGCATTGTTAACAAAAACCAGTAATTCACACTGATTTATGAAAGGATGTTTATTATGAACGAACTCGAACTCAAGTATGGCTGTAACCCTAATCAGAAGCCTTCCCGT
>JAZQBH010000214.1:0-14421 GCA_045545655.1 Oscillospiraceae bacterium | reverse complement strand
CTATACAATGAATGCATTTTACAAGCGTAGAGAAACTGTAAGTGAATGCAATTCACTAGATGCATTTATGTATTATAAGAATTTACTTCCTGATACATTAGATTGTTTCGACCCGTTAGTATCGGAGAAACTAAAAAATGTGGCTAACAATTCTCCCTCAAACATAGAAGATGTTGATAATTCTGAAAAAGACTATCTTGAATATGACAAGGAAACACCTGTAGGAACAATAACCGTATCCCTGCTACGAGCAGATGGTAGTGATACTGGCTATGGTTCAGGTATTAACTGGGGGATACGTAAAAATGGTACAAAGCGAAATCCTAACCAAGCCTATATTCCCTATAATCATCAAGATAAGGTGGAGGGATTCTTTCCTGACAGAATATCTTCCGATGATAAAAACTGTCCGATTTTCAAGGTTATAACAAAAGACTTCGGTTCTTTTTATATGCGTATGGCACAACAAGGCAACAAAGCGTTGCACAGTGCAGAGAACAACTCCATTTTAGGCGAATGGATACGCAAAAGAATAAACGCCCCTTTTGGTGGATATGTAACAAAGCAAATGCTTGAAATATATGGCAAAACTTATGTAACTTTCAGAAAATATGCAGACGGCACATATTTATTAGATTTTTAATTCGCAGATTTTTTTAAATGATAAATCCGAAAGAATATGATATACTGAACTCATCAACAAAAACAAAACAAAAAACGGAGATGAAAATTATGTACGTTGTATCTGAAAAACTTACAAAACCAATCAAAATCTGGTCTGCTGCCGACAGCGTTGAGGAGCAGTGCCTTGAACAGGCAATCAACCTCTCCAGACTGCCGTTTATACATAAGTGGGTTGCGCTTATGCCCGACACTCACGCAGGAATGGGTATGCCAATCGGCGGCGTTATTGCGTGCGACGGTGCTGTAATCCCGAATGCGGTAGGCGTGGATATCGGCTGTGGAATGGCGTTCGTGCAGACTAACATTCCCGTAAGCGTGCTGCGTGAAACCGCAACAGGCAGCGGAACACTTCTGCAGAATATCATCGGCGATATTCTGAGAACAGTCCCCACAGGCTTTGCTCACCACAGCAAGGCTCAGCCCTCCTCTGTGCTTGACAAAGCAAAGGAAGAACTGCAGAAATACGAAGCAGACCCCGAGCTTATCGCAAATATCGAAGAAGGCTACTTCCAGACAGGCACACTCGGCGGCGGAAACCACTTCATCGAACTTCAGGAGGACGAAAACGGTTTCTGCACGATTATGCTCCACTCGGGAAGCCGCAACTTCGGATATCGTATCTGCAAGTACTTCAACGATATCGCAAAACAGCTTAATGAACGCTGGCACAGCAACGTGCCGCCCGAATGGGGACTTCCCTTTCTGCCTGTTGACTCTCACGAGGGTCAGCAGTACCTCAACTGGATGAACCTTGCAATGGACTTCGCCTACGAAAACCGTGCGGCAATGCTTGAAAGCGTGAAGAGCATTTTCTCACGGCTTGTAGAAAAGTACACAGAGCTTATCCCTGAATTTACGAATGAAATCAACTGTCACCATAACTACGCCGCACTGGAAAACCACTTCGGCAAGAACGTTTACGTTCACCGAAAGGGTGCAATCCGTGCAAGAGAGGGCGAGCTGGGTATAATCCCCGGTGCTATGGGTTCGTTCAGCTATATCGTTAAGGGAAAGGGCAATCCCGACAGCTTTATGTCATCATCGCACGGTGCAGGACGTGTATACTCACGCACAAAGGCAATGGAGCTGTTCTCAACCGAAAAGGTAATAGTAGACCTTAAGGAACAGAATGTAGTGCTTGGAAAGCACAAGAAAAACGACGTTGCGGAAGAATCCCGCTTTGCGTACAAGGATATCGACACGGTTATGGCAAATCAGTCAGACCTTACCGAGCCGATTAAAAAGCTGTTTACTATCGGTGTTGTAAAGGGATAGTTATAAACTGAACCGACAGTGTATTGAGTTTACACTGTCGGCTTTTTTATTTTATTTTTCTCACGGTGTCCCTCACCTCAAGGATAAACGAGGGAGATACGGAAAGCTCGTCAATGCCCATTTCCACGAATGTTTCTGTAAGTGTGGTGTCTGCCGCAAGCTCGCCGCATATTCCTATCCATTTGCCGTGCTTATGGGCGTTGTCAGCGGCGAATTTTATCAATCTCATAACAGCCTCGTGGTGCGGGTCGCAGAAATGCTCGATATGGGGATTTTGTCTGTCACAAGCGAGGGTGTACTGTATAAGGTCGTTAGTCCCCACGCTGAAGAAGTCTACCATAGGCGCAAGTCTGTCGCTGATAACAGCGGCGGCGGGGGTTTCAATCATTATGCCAAGTTCTACGTCTTCGGACATTTCAGCACCCTGTGCGGCAAGCTCGCTTTTGACCTCGTCACACAAGGCAAGAATTTCGGAAAGCTCGCTTGTAGAGGTAATCATCGGGAACATTATCCCGAGTTTCCCGTAGACAGAGGCTCTGTAAAGCGCACGGAGCTGTGTTCTGAACATTTCGGGGCGTTCAAGGCACAGCCTTATCGCACGAAGTCCCAGTGCGGGGTTTTCCTCTTTTTCCAGTTTGAAATAATCGGCTTGCTTATCCGCACCGATATCAAGCGTGCGGATAATCACCTGTTTGTTTTCCATTCGCTCAAGGGCACGCTTATAAACGCTGAACTGCTCCTCCTCAGAGGGATAATCGGTGTTTTCAAGATACACAAATTCACTTCTGAATAAGCCTATTCCGCCCGCGTCATTCACTATAGCGGCGTCAATGTTGTCTATACTGCCGATATTTGCGAAAATGTTGATTTTCTTGCCGCTCAGCGTAACGTTTTCCTTGCCTTTAAGCGAAGTGAGAAAAGCCCTTTTTTCGGTTTCTTCACGTTGCTGTTTCTCGTAAAGGGCGATAGTGTCATCATCGGGTTGAACGATAAGCAGACCGTTTTTTCCGTCTGCAACAGCAATATCTCCGTCCTTTATCTGCGACAAGAACTCGTCGCCAAGCCCGATTATCGCCGGAATATTCATACTCCTTGCGAGAATTGCCGTATGTGAATTGGACGAGCCGTGCGCCGTTGCAAATGCAAGCACCTTACCCTTGTCAAGCGTGACGGTTTCGCTTGGGGCGAGGTCGTCAGCGCAGATAATCACCTTATCCGATTTGTCCGACGCACCGCCTTGCTTATCAGCGAGCGGATTTCCCTCCGTGCCGCCATTGCCATTTCCGCTCAGACAAGCGATAACACGTACGGAAATATCACGCACATCAGCCGCTCTCGCTTGCATATAGGCGTCGTCCATAGCGGCAAAATCCTGTGCGAATTTTTCAGCGGCGGCGGAAACGGCATATTCTGCATTCACTTTTTCGGTGATTATTTTCTCTTTCACGGTGTCGATATAGTCGTCGTCCTCAAGCATCATTCTGTGGATTTCAAAAATTTCAGCGTCCTTTTCGCCCACTTCTGCAAGCGCTTTTCTGTAGATTTCTTCAAGCTGTCCGGCGGCGGACTGCCTTGCTTTCTCAAACCGCTGAATTTGCTCCTCACTATCGTCTGCGGTTATCCTCTGCACCTGAATATTCTTCCGCCTGAACACCTGTATCCTTCCGATTGCCGCCGCAGAGCAAACACCTTTTCCACTATACTTTATCATATTATCCCTCACCCGAAATTTGTCATTCTGTCGCCTGATGATGTCCTGAAACGCTTAAAGATTTGCTTCAAGAAACTCCCTCATTGCCTTTTCCGAGGAAGGCTCGTCGCCGCCCTCAATCGTTACGGAAATAGTGTCGCCGCACTTCACGCCAAGCCCCATAAGCGCCATAAGCTTAGTTGCACCCACAGTCTTTTCGCCTTTTGCAATGGAAATCTCGCTGTCGAGAGCCTTTGCCGTTTTAGCAAGCATTCCCGCAGGTCTTGCGTGAATGCCCAGTTTATCCTTTATCGTGTAATCGAATTTTATCATAGTTCTGTTTCCCCTTTCTTTTGCACAGCAATCGTGGGCAATGCTTTATTTTCTGATTTTTATTATCTCGTTTCCGACAGAAATCCTGCTGCTTGCGGTTACGTTTACGCTTTCGTAATCGTCAGTGTTGCAGATTACCAATGGCGTAGTAGTCTTGTAGCCAGCCTTGCGGATCTGCTCCAACTCAAAGCTGATAAGCAAATCGCCCTTGTTTATCCTCTGACCGTCTGACACGTGCAGTTCAAAGTACTTTCCGCCAAGCTTTACCGTGTCAATACCGATATGCAGAAGAATCTCCACGCCCTTGTCAGATACAAGATTTATTGCGTGCTTTGTGTCAAACACCATATCCACTCTGCCGTCACACGGAGCATACAGCTTGCCCTCGGAAGGCTCTATCGCAATGCCCTCGCCCAGCACCTTGGTTGAAAAAGCCTCGTCGGCGGTTTTTTCAAGTGGCACAGCCTTGCCGTTCATAAATGCGTAGAGTGAAAATTCCTCGCCGTCTGCGGTATTATTCTTTTCGTGAACTTCCCCTTCTGCCGCCGTGTGAACATCGGCAAGCAGAGCGTCCACATTTTCAGCGTCAGCCGTGTCAAGGAAGTCGTCGAGGTTGGATTTAATCACCGACACCTGAGGACCATAAATCACCTGAACACCCTTTCCCTTGTGGATAACGCCCGAAGCGCCGCTGTCCTTTAGGAACGAATCCTGTACAAGGTCTGCATTGTGAACGGTAATTCTCAGCCTTGTTGCACAGCAGTCAAGGTCGGAGATGTTGGCTTTTCCGCCAAGCCCCTTCACGATAAATGCGCTTGTTCTGTCGGAAGAGGCTTTGCTGGTGCTTGCGGTTTTTCCCTTGCGTGCCTCAACATCACTTCGGGTATACAGCTTTGTTTCCTCGTCGTCTGCCTCTCTTCCGGGGGTCTTGAAGTTGAACCTTTTAATCATAAAGCTGAACAGGAAATAGTAGATTACCGCATAAACCAGTCCTACCAAAACAATCCATATCCAGTTGGTTTTATCGTTGCCCTGAAGGATACCGAAAAGGGTGAGGTCTATCACGCCGCCCGAAAACGTCATTCCAACGCCGACATCGAGAATATGCATAAGCATAAACGACAGACCCGCCAGTATACAGTGAATTCCGTACATCACAGGTGCGACGAAGATAAACGTAAATTCAAGCGGCTCGGTAACGCCCGTAAGCATTGCCGTCACTGCCGCTGACAACAGCAGACCGCCCGCAATCTTCCGCTTTTCGGGACGTGCCGTTCTGTACATTGCAAAAGCCGCCGCTGGCAGACCGAAAATCATAAACGGGAATTTTCCTGACATAAAGCGTGTCGCTGAAACGGAAAACTGCTCTGTACTGTGAGAAGCAAGCTCTGCGAAGAAGATGTTCTGCGCTCCCTGGTACGTCACGCCGTCTATGACAGCCGCTCCGCCAAGCTCCGTCTGCCAGAAAGGCATATAGAAAACGTGGTGCAGACCAAACGGAATAAGCGCTCTTTCAATAACGCCATAGATGAATGTTCCCACATAACCGCTGTCAATCACCAGCTGACCCAGCTTTGAAATTCCAAGCTGAACCCACGGCCACACAAAGAACATCACAACGCCTACACCGAGATAAACAACGCTTGTGATGATAGGAACAAACCTCGTGCCGCCGAAGAATGAAAGCACCTGCGGCAGACGGATTTTGTAAAATCTGTTATGCAGTGCCGCAACGCCAAGTCCGACTATGATACCGCCGAATACGCCCATCTGCAGTGTGGTGATACCCAGCACAGATGTAGTGGTGTTTTCCGCCATAGCTTCAACGCCGCCCTTTGCCGCAATAAGCGTGCTGATTGCGGCGTTCATAATCAGGTAGCTGATTGCACCCGACAAGGCGGCAACTTCCTTTTCCTTTTTCGCCATACCGATAGCCACGCCCATAGCAAACAGCAAAGCGAGATTATCGAACACCACACTGCCCGTTTTGCTCATAATATCGAGGATTGTATACGCAATGCCGCCCTCGTATATAATCCCCGAAAGCCCGTAAGCCTCAAGAGTGGTAGGGTTGGTGAACGAACTGCCTATTCCCAGCAGCAGACCTGCCACGGGCAGCAGTGCAATCGGCAGCATAAACGACCGCCCTACCCTCTGCAGTACGCCGAATATTTTTTCTTTCATATAGTAAACCTCCGTGTATCGCTGATTTTCTGATACGCTCCACAATATCATTTGTAAAAAATCCGTAATAATACGGAATTTTTTCTGAAATACTCAACTGAACAAAATGTTTTTCAGCAATAATAAATAAGCATAATCCTTGACAATCACCTGTAATTATGCTATAATCAAAGTAATAACCAAAGTATCCGAAAGGAGTGGGAGATATGGTAATCCAGCATAATATCTTTGCTATGCAGGCGCATGATGTTGTTACAGGAACAAACACTGTGTTCAACCATAATCAGGAAAAGCTATCCTCGGGATACCGTATCAACCGTGCTTCTGACGATGCGGCAGGGCTTGCTATGTCCGAAAAGATGCGTTCGCAGATACGCTCGATACATCAGGCTCAGCGCAATTGCGAAGATGGTATGGCACTGGTTCAGACAGCAGAGGGTGCTCTTGACACGGTGCACGAATTGCTCAAACGTATGAATGAGCTTGCAGTTGAATCCGCAAACGGCACTTACGATAACAAAACCGACAGAGCCGCAATTCAGCTGGAAGTTTCGCAGTTGAAGGACGAAATCAATCAGATTGCCGAGTCAACTATGTTCAGCTCAATCAAGCTGCTTGACGGCTCGCTTTCAAAAACAGGAGAAATCTGCACTGGTCCTCAGCACACGTTTTCAGGACCTCTTGTGTACGTTTACGAAGAGATTATCCACGATGTAGACGCAGTTCAGTCACCCGCCTCTGGTGCAACCAATACACTTTCAGGTTACGACAGCCTGAAAACTGCACTGAAAAACCAGCTTGTTCCACAGGCGGTAAAGGCTATCACAACATCGTTTGCCGATACTTTCTCATACCTCAACGGTTCAAAAATCGGTATCGGTCTTGACCTTTACAGCGATGCAGGCAGCAGCGTGCTTGCGTCTGTAGGAATGGGTGCAGGCGGAACTATCGGCGACATCAACCTGAACTATACACTCAGGGTAAATCTGGCACATCTCAATTTCGACGCAAGCGGAAACCTTACAAGCGACAGCAGACAGGACCTTGAGGCTACTATAACCCACGAAATGATGCACGCGCTGATGGACGAAGCCCATACAGCCGGTATGCTGGGCAGGGACAACAACTGGAACACTATTTCAGAATTCCCCTCTTGGTTTACAGAAGGTGCTGCACAGGTTGTCGGCGGCGGAAAGGGCTGGGTAAACAGCATAGGAATAAATTCCAGTTCCACCACCGATGAGATAAAGAATGTGCTTTCAAACGGCACTAACAAAATCGGCAGCGGCACTAATGCTTCGGAATACGCTTCGGGTTATCTTGCAGTTATGTATCTTGGTTATCTTGCAAGCGGCGATATGACAGGTGCAGGCCTTGCAGACGGCGTTGACACTATTCTGCGTGAACTGAAGGCAGGCGCAAGCCTTGATTCCGTAATAAACGACCTTACAGGCTGCACCGATACAACAGATTTTGAAAATAAATTCGCCGATTTAGGCAAGGATTTTGTTGCCGACCTTATGGACGCTATCGGCAACGGAAGAGGCTCTGTTGCAAATAAAAACCTTTCACAGACAGACCTGCTTCCCGATACAAATGCTACAAACACACTGTTTTCACTTGACACAACGAAAACGTCCATTCACAATGATTATCCCGACAATTACGATGTAATGAGCGGCGGCGGACGCAGCGACAACGGCACCAGTGCAGATGGCTCTGTGCCTACCTCCGGTGGACTTACACCAGGCGGTACTACGCCTACTCCCACACCACCCGACCCCACACCGCCCGACCCTACGCCAACTACTCCCACACCGCCTGGTGCTACATCGCCCGCAACACCCACGCCCGTACCTGATAAAGACGAGCACAACGGTCTTATAATGCAGGCAGGTGCAAGAACAAAGGATACCTCAACGATATACATAGAATCTGTAAGCACTACTTCGTTAGGTCTTGACAACGTAAACCTGAACACACAGGAGAGTGCAAATCAGGCTATTGATGTCATACGCCGTGCAGTTGATAAGGTTTCTATGCAGCGTGCGGATATAGGTGCATATCACAACAGAATTCAGCATAAGCTTGATAGTCTTACAGTAACTCACGAAAACCTGACTTCAAGCGAAAGCTTTATAAGAGATGCTGATATTGCAACTGAAATGTCGTTCTACGTAAGAAACAAGCTGCTGCTTGACGTAGGCAACGCAATGTTTGCACAGGCTAATATAATAAACCAGAACGTTTTAGCGCTTCTTGCGTGAATGCAACAAGGTGATTTTATGGGAAGTATATATAGACTTCACTGCGAAAGCTGTGGTTATGATAAACAATTTCATCTTGGCAGCGGTCTGATGAGCATAAATTCACGTTTTCTGAAAAAATGTCTTATCCCGTCTGACGCCTTTGAAGTGGAAAGACTGGAATCCGACGGCATAAAGCAGATTATAGGCATAAGCGAGCTTGTTGAAAGCTGTGAATGTACCAGAGAAAAACTGCTTTATGATAAGATGACAGTGCGTGCTACCGATAAAAACGGAGATATCCGCATAGTCGGCTGTGAGTGCGAAATATGCGGCAGACCACTGAATGTTCTTGATATAAACAAGACGATACTCTGCCCCCGTTGCGGCTGTACTCTTGAAGCAGACGCAGTGGGTCACTGGGATTAAAACAAAACAAAAGTCCTTTGTATTTAATACAGAGGACTTTTTCTGTTCAGCATAATATTTTTCATCTGAATATTTACTCTGATAGTTACTTGATTTTTCTCTCTGACTATGATACAATATAGAATAAGAAAAGATTTCATAATCTTACCCCGATAACATTTCAAGGAGTTTTTATGAAGGTAATCAGAAAACATATAGGCAAGATAATTTTATCCTTGCTGATACTGGCTTTTATTGTGTGCTGCTTTATTTCCGCACCAATAAGCGAGGCGGTAGGCTCGCTGTGGTCGCTGCTGCCGCCGATTGTGGCAATAGGACTTGCACTTATTACAAAGGAAGTGTATTCTTCGCTTTTTATCGGTATCCTCACAGGCGGCGTTGTGTATGCGGCGGCAAATTCAACAGGGTTTGAGGGGATGTTCACGGCGGTTGTAAAGGACGGACTTATCGCAAATCTCTCCGAGCCGTATAACGTGGGAATACTGATATTCCTTGTTGTGCTGGGTTCAATCGTGGTACTTATGAACAAGGCAGGCGGCAGCCGTGCTTACGGCGAATGGGCTGCCTCTCATATCAAGAGCAGACGCGGCGCAATGCTTTCTACATTTGCACTGGGCATTATGATATTCGTTGACGATTACTTCAACTGCCTTACAGTTGGCTCTGTTATGCGGCCCGTTACGGACAAGCACAAGATTTCACGTTCAAAGCTTGCGTATATTATCGACTCAACCGCCGCACCGATATGTATTATCGCCCCTATTTCTTCGTGGGCGGCGGCAGTAAGCGGCACGGTTGAGGGCGTAAACGGAATTTCGCTGTTTATAAGCACAATTCCCTACAACCTTTACGCATTCCTCACAATATTTATGGTAATATTCCTTGCGGCGGCAAACTTCGATTTCGGACCTATGAAAACCCACGAAAACAACGCATTAAACGGCGACATCTTCACATCTGTCAGCAGAACATTCCCCGAAGACGAAAAGCCCGCAACCTCAAAGGGAAAGGTTATCGACCTTATCCTGCCGGTTGTAATCCTGATTGTGCTGTGCGTTCTCGGAATGCTCTACACAGGCGGCTTGTTCCGTGGAGTTGATTTCGTAAACGCATTCGCAAACTGCGATGCCGCTTATGGTCTGTCGTTAGGCTCAATTGCGGCGCTTATCGTGATTATCGCATATTTCATTCTCCGTGGAGTGCTGAAATTCACAGAATGTATGGATTCCATTGCGGCTGGCTTCAAGCAGATGGTGCCTGCAATACTTATCCTCACCTTTGCGTGGACTCTCAAAACGATGACAAACTTCCTTGACGCAGGCATTTATGTATCGGGAATTGTTGAGGGCGCAACCGCACTGAGCATACTTCTTCCGCTGATTCTTTTCGTTGTGGCGATAGGTCTTGCGTTTGCCACAGGCACATCGTGGGGAACATTCGGCATACTTATCCCGATTGTCACCAGCGTGTTCAGTGTGGAAATCGCAAACGTATCCCAGACTGGCGAAATTCCGCAGATGGTTATTGTATGTATTTCTGCGTGTCTTGCAGGTGCGGTGTGCGGCGACCATTGCTCGCCTATCTCCGACACAACCATTATGGCGTCAACAGGTGCACAGTGCGACCACGTAAACCACGTTTATACTCAACTTCCGTATTCGCTTACTGTTGCCGCAGTTTGTGCTGTCGGCTACCTCATTTCGGGCTTTGTGCAGAATGTGTTTGTAGTTATGGGCGTTTCGCTTGCGCTGATGTTTGCAGTGCTGATGATAGTAAGATTTATCTTTAAAAAGAAAAGCAAGTTATAATAAAAACAGTGCCGTATACACTACGGCACTGTTTCTTTATTCTTTATCAAGCACTCTTTTGTAATATTCCTCGGTAATGGGCTTGTAATCTTCACACAGGTCATACTCCGCCTCAGACCACAGCTTTATAACAGCGTCGGTCATTTTCCGTGCGTCGCATACGTAAACCAGCGCATTTCCAAGCTGTGAATACGTTACTGCGCCTGCATATTCAAGTGCCTGCTTGTAATTCGGGAAGAACTCGGAATACCCCATATCCGCTGGTGTGCGTGAATGCGGATGAAACACAGGCGACTGGATAGTGTTGCCGTCATAGTCGGTTATAGTCGCAGAAAAACCTTCCTCACGCAGACGATTGGGAATGTCAATGCGCTCGTCAACAGCGTGGAGATATGTATTCCGCTCGTGACCTACCCCGATAAGCAGGATTTTTCCGTTCTCCTCATACAAGCGGCTGAGTGCTCCGCCAACTGGCGTAGGCGTAGAGGAGTTCTCCTCGCCACGTACATATTCAGCCGCACCCTTTCCGAACACTGTTACCGAATGCGTCGGGTGAAGAGAACGCACGCCGTCCTTACGGAAAGCCGCCACCGTGGGAAGTGTGCCGATACAAGGCACAGTGCTTCTCACATCAAAATAAGGGTTATCCTTGTTGACATTCCGCCACGTGTGAGTAGGAACGATAAACAGTCCGTCGCTGAGGTACTCGCAGAAAGCGTCAATAAGCCCGTCTGCGCCGTTTTCAATCTCGCCCACAGCCCTCAGTGAAATGTGGATTGTCACCTTGTCGTTATGCTTAATTCCACAATTCTCAAGAAATTTCAATATATCATTTTTTGTTATCATACTATGCTCCTTTTTGCCTGTACACTCAATCTGTACTTATCGCAACATCTGATCTTGATTATAACACACTCACAGATATATTGTCAACCTCAGAATATGATAAATATTTTTCTGAAATGATGTTTTCTACTTGAAAAAAGTGTAATAATGTGCTATACTAAAGATAGTTTTTTTATTGGAGGTAATTAAAATGAGCAGGGGCAGAGAGTCCGTTAATATGCGAAAATTCAGTTCAAATGTTTCAGGCACTTACAGAACGCCGTATAAATCACAGGGATTATTCAAAGTGCTGGTTCTGTGTGCATTTATTATAATAGGAATATTCATACTGCTTATTACAGCGAAATTTGTAAGAGACCACTTCTCCCACGATGCGTCAGACAGCCTTATGCTGGTAGCTTCGGCTATCGTACTTTTACTTGCAGAAGCGATTGTAGTACTGCTGGCGGCAGTAGTTACAAAATCGGTGTGCAGCGGTTACAAATGTACATATATCGATGACGGAGAACGCTTTGTTACAAACGAAGGCGGCAATCACCGTGAAATATATTACTGGGAAATAAAGGACATCGTTTTCGAACAGATTACAACCCTCGGCAAGGTACGTGGATATGAGGTAACTGTAATCACAGAACACCGCAAAGAGGTTTACCGTGTAGTATCAGACGGATTTCTCTCTAAGGAAGCTACCCCGTTTCACCTTATGTCTGAGCGTGTTGACCAGTATCAGGCCAAAAAGGCACACGAAGCTTACCTGAAAGAAATGCGTTCTATCAACAGCGCTGCCATTTCTCTCGGCTCTGATTCTCAGAGCACAGACCCTGCCAACCGCCTCGGTATGGACGCTGAAATGCCGACAGTTGGTCTGCCGAAAAAGTAAAAGTAAATCACTCAACAAAAACAAAACCAGAGAAGACTTTATCCCTTCTCTGGTTTTTGGTTTTTTCAGACAAATTTATTCCATTAGAAAATCGTATACAATCTGATTGAAGTCCTTTTCTTCTTCATACGCTGCGTGCCCTGAATTTTCGTAGATGTATCTTTTACATCCGAGTTTTTCAGCAATTTCTTCGGAAGAACTGCCGCCTACAACCTTATCCTGTCTGCCGCCAATAACAAACACAGGACATATAATTTTATCCAGAATTTCGTATGTATCGCAGGTGAAGCACGCTTTAGTCAGTATCACAAACCGCTTTACATTCTTTGGTTTCTGCATAATTGTCAGCAGCGGCATAAACGGACGGTATCTTTTTACATAAGCGTGTGAATACATTTTTTCTGCCATATCAGCAACAAGCTCTTTCATAGCGCCACGCTCTGCCATTTCAATCCAATCCTCAACAACCTGTTTTACAGTGTCATTTTGTCTTGAAAGCGTTACGGCAAGCACAATCTTTCTTACCAGATCAGGTCTGTCGATTGCAAGATATTGCGCAATCATTCCGCCCTGTGACACGCCGAATACATCAGCATCTGTGATACCTAGTATATCCATAGAGTCGGCGATATCCCCCGCCATATCCCTTACAGTAATGCCGTTCTGAACAAACGGTCTTCTGTCAAACAGATAAACCTTGTAGTCCTTTGCAAAAATTCGGTACATATAAGCCAACGACAACGCAGAACCTTTTATGCTGCGTGTGCTAAGCCCCTGTATCATAACAAGGGGTTTTGTTCCTTTACCGAACGTAATATAATCGAACTGCATTCCCTTAACATCAAGTTTAAGTTCCTTTGCGCCGTACATCACAAGGGTTTTACCTCCATATTCAAGGTTAGTAAGCTGACGGAATAATTCTCGGATATCTCATAATTAAAGCCACTGAATAAAAGCAGTTTTATCTGTGCAGTTGTATCCTGCGTTGCTGTAAAAGTTCAGGGTCTTTTCACTTTTTGAGCCTGTAAGCAGCATCATTTTATAGCAGTTTTCATTCTCTGCAATATTCTTTGCGTAATTCAAACACTCGGTTGCATATCCTTTTCCACGGTAGTCTGAATGTGTAACAACATTTTCAATAAACGCATACGGTCTTATGCCACGTGTTAAATTCGGGATAATTACACATACGCACGAAGACACTATTTTTCCATCAACTTCCTTGACAATTATGTAGTGATTTTTGTCTTGCATAATAGCATTCCAGGTGTTTTCTAAATGCTCTGTCATTTCGGGAATGGCTTTCTCGTGCAAATGCAGATATAATTCCAGTATCTTGCTTAATTCGTTTTCGTAAACTTCTCTTACCATTACAACACCTCCGCAGACTATTTTCTGTGTTAATTATAACAAAGAAATCAGAAAAAGTCAATTACAAAAGCAAAAAGCCACTTCTGACATCCATTTCAGAAGTGGCTTTCGTTATTTATTATGCGGAATTAAAAACTATTAGTTCATAACAGCTTCATATCTTGCGAACTCTCTTGTGAACTCGCCGAGACCCTGTGTAATCTGACGGAGCACAAGTGCGAAGTCCTGCATTTCAGCCTCAGGTGCTTCTGCGGTAAGCTCGGTGATGCCGTCGCCAAGACTGCTCATTCCAAGCACAGAGCCACGGTGCTTTGAAAGCACGCTCATAACGTCGCCCTGCTTGTCATCGGGAACGAGGATAGTGTAGGTGTACATCGGCTCAAGCAGATAAGGATTAGCAATCTTCATACAATCTTTGAACGCCATAGACGCCGCTGTCTTGAACGACATTTCAGAGCTGTCTACAGGGTGATACGAACCGTCAAGCAGAGTTGCCTTTACACGTACAACGGGATAACCGCCGATAGAGCCCTTCTCCGCTGCCTCTTCAAGTCCCTTTTCGATTGCAGGGAAGAAATTCTTCGGGATAGAGCCGCCGAAAATCTTCTCCTCAAACTGCAGATCATCAGTATCAGACGGAGCAAACTCAATTTTAACGTGACCATACTGACCGTG
>JAZQBH010000213.1:0-5336 GCA_045545655.1 Oscillospiraceae bacterium | reverse complement strand
GCAATGGGAGAGCCGTAGCAGTCCGTACCCGACACGAAAATAACGTTCTCCTCGCCTATTCTGTCACGGAGAAAACGCGCATACACGTCTGCAAACACAAACACTCCGCCGATATGACCGAAGTGAAGCTTTTTATTGCCGTAGGGCATACCGCCTGTAACCACGGCACGGCGCGGAAATTCAGGACGGGGTATTTCACGTTTTACGTTTTTATCATCACTTATAATATTTAAAAATCCTTTCTGAGATATTTACATAACAACTATTTCATATTTTACCACAATTCGCCCGAAAAATCAAGGGGATTTCGGCAAGTAAAGGGGATATTTCCAAATCTGACAGCAAAACGGGCTGTGCAATTAAGCACAGCCCGAATTTTGTCGGAAATTTCTGTTTTCTTCACCCTTGCAGACGGTATCGGGAGGTAATCAGCGGCAAACCGCTTTAAGCTCGATATAGCCACGCTCGCCGATAGGCTCAAGCTGAATTTTCGGCTCGTCGTTGTTCCATTTCAGACCGATTGCAGACGGCTGATATCTCTCCATAGACTGCTGAACAGCCATAATTGCCTCGCAGTAGTCCTCCTCTTCAAACGGCTCGCCCTGAAACATAAGGTAGTCGCATTCGGGGAGGACTATCACCTCAAAACCCTCGGGGACTGCGCCGCTGTAATCCGCAGACACCTCTACGCCCTGAACATACACCGACGTACCGGGCTTTCTGTACTTGTCGGTAAGCCACATACACACAGGCTCGCCGCAGAGCGAATCCATACTCATAAGCGTTCCCCATACGTCACAGCCGACCTCCTCGCAGTAGGCAAAGTAGTCCTCGGCTTTTCTGCCACGCCTGATGATAGCCTTGCGTGCGGGCTTGTGCAGCTGCTGAACAAATACGTTTCTTACATTTTCCATAGTCATTTCTTCCTTTCGCAGTTCTCTGAATTTTACACCATAGGGAATGAAAAGAGTAACGGGAACAGGATTTTTAGCGTATTCCTTCGGGTTGCACCCGAACTCTCGCAGAAACGCACGCTGATAGCCGTCAACACTGCCGAACCCCATTTCAAAAGCGACATCTGCAATTCTGCACTGCTCGTTTTTCAGCTTCATCGCCGACTTAGACAGCCGCAGTCTGCGGATATAATCCGATGGAGTAATGCCCGTGTACGTTCTGAAAATCCGATAGGAATACCACGGCGAAAACAGCGATACCTTCGCTAAATCCGCCATTGTGATTTCCTCGTCGGTGTGTGCGGATATGTAGTCCTGCATACGCTGAACCGCCAAAATCTGTTCGTTCAATTCGTTCATCTTATCACCTCCCTGTGAGTATATTCTACTGCAAAAGGGAAAATTTTTCTCGACTTTTTTTGCCTGATTTCACTGACCTTGTGCAAAGCCTTCAAGAAGCGTGAGGGCAAACGCTTTTGCGCCCTCCACTGCCTCGGGGGTCTGGAACGATGCGAGGTCGTCCTCGTCCTGCACGGAATACATTCCCGAATAAACAAGCTCTGAGTGAGCGCAAAGCCGCTGAACGCCCATCTCGAACGGGTCTGTGGCATAAGCTCCCTCATAACCGTGAGTTGCAATGACAGCCACTCTTTTTCCTGCCCACAGCGAGCCCTTTGCACTGCCGTAGAATTTGTTCAGTCCGTAGTGCCTGTCAAGCACGTTTTTCATAGGTGCGGCACAGTACCACGCATATATCGGGGTAGCCAGCACGATAAGGTCTGCCCAGCGGATATCATCAACGATTTGCAGCATATCGTCGTGCTGCACACAGCCGTATTCCCCCGAAACCTTCTGACAGGCATAACAGCCCTTGCACGGAGCGATGTTCTTATCGGCAAGCGTAACGTATCTCACCTGCGTGCCGTTGGCAGAGAGCGTTTCCATAAACGGCTTGCACAGCTCAGCCGTGTTGCCGTGAAGCCGTGGACTGCCCATAAGTATCAAAGTATTCATTTTTTCTCCTTATCTCTGAACGGTTAATTTGTCTGACGGTCAAATGGTCGGTTGAACGAGCCTATCTCAATCAGATTTCCTTCGGGGTCAGCGATGTAGCAGGTGCGTTGTCCCCATGGCTCGTTCTCGGGAGAAAGCACCGCCTTTGCACCGTGTGACACGGCATTGTCAAAAGCTATATCAACCTCTTCAAAGGTGTCAACATACAGTGCAATTTCAAAGTGTCCGTTAAGGCCTTTTACATATTCGTATCTGCGGCTTGTCATCTTCTCAAAATCCTTTCTGCCGTAAAGCAGAAACAGCGTGCCGTCCTTTATGAGATACACGTTTCCCGCGTCCTCTGCCTCTTTGATTTCAAAGCCAAGAACATCACGGTAAAATCTTATCATCTTACCCATATCGTTTACCATTATACCAAAGCCGTCTAATCTCATAACAGTTTCCTCCTTTTCACAAACCGCACGGATTGCCCTGCGGCATTTTTGCACACTCTTCAGCAAATAAACGGGCTATGCCCAAGCACAGCCCGTAATTTTTCATTTAGCGGACCAAACCGCCAGCCACATCATAAGACAGGCTTTTTCATCAAAGTTATCACAAAATCTGCTCAAGCACCTTTACAATAATTCTGTAATACTGCAGGTCGTCCTTGTTCCAGGTACATTTGCTGTTTATCATCTCTACGCTGAGGATATATTCAGCACCGCTTTTTGCGTTGATAACATAATGCTGCACCGACTGAATACCCTGGTCGATAAACTTGCGGTGTACCTCGGGCGCACGGGTGATAAAATGGTCGATATTGTTTATTCGCATAAACCCGTCCTCATACTCCTTGGTAAGTCCCTCGTCATAGAGATAACGGATAGTTTTACGGATAACGTCAAACGAAATATCAATACCCTTATGTGCCTTTACATATCTTTCAGTTTTGTTATACAGCATTACACGCTCTGCACCGAAGGATTTCAGAACATCTTCGATGATGATTTCAATATCGGGCAGAGTGCCGCATATCAATGCGTCTGTCAGCTTGCACACATAGTCGCTCTTATCGAGGTTGATTTTCTCGAAGCCGTTTTTCAGCAGATTTTCAACTGTGCCGTGCTTTTCAGCGTTGTACACTATGTATCTGTCCTTGCCCTTGTCCTTTGCACGGTAGAGGAACGTGTCGGCAAGCTTGAACATCTCGTCAAAATTGCCGTTGTAATCATCGGGATAAACTGAACAGCCTGTGGACAAGGTGAGGCTTATGCCATCAGCACGCATATCCTTGAACTCGTCTGCAATTGAGCTCTGCATTCCCATAAACGTAAAGCGGATATCGTAAATATCGTTGAAATCCTCGTAAACGACCATAAACTCATCGCCGCCGATTGTGCCTACACGTGCTATACCCTTGCAGCATCTTGCGATTATGGCAGCGGCTTTGCGCAGAACCTCGTCACCCTTCTGGTGACCGTAGTTGTCGTTGACAAGCTTGAAATTATCAAGGTCGATGATGGCAATGCCTGTTCTGAGGTGCTGTTCTTCTATTCTGCGGCGTGCATAATCCGCAATATTGTTCTTCATATATACGCCCTTCAGCGGGTCATACATACTCAGCTGTTTCTGCGGCATACTGCTGCCGCCTATTCTGCCGACGGTCTTTATATGCTCACATTCCTTATACACAGCAACTGCGGTAAGGTTCAGCTTTTCACCCTCTATGGCAGTGTTGAGGCTTGCAGAAAAACTACGCTTGCCCGAACGCAGTGAAGAAAGGAACTTTGACAGGTCTTCATAGCTTGATTCTGAAATCTTTGTGCGTATATCCGCCTCAAACAGATCAAGTTCCATAGAATGTTCGTTTGCCACAGGCTCTTTACTGTCATTGCCCATAACAATCTTTCCTGTGTGTGCGTCATATACAAACAGAGTGTTTCCGAACTGCTGTGAAATCGTCAGACCCTCTTTAAGAACATTTCTTGTGTCCTCAATCATCGTGAACATAGAATCTAACGGACAGAAATCCATTATTATAACATCAGGATTTTCAGTAGGAAGCATTCTGCATGCCATTTCAACAGGGTTATTCTCAACATCGGAAAAAGTAAGGATGCAGGTTTCGCCGAATCTCTCTTCCTCTAAATACTTATGCAGAACTTCTTTCGAGTTTCCCAGAAGAATATCATCTAGCTGAACATAAAATCTGTTTGTAAGCAGTGCATACGTCGAAGTGTCAGATAATTCGAAGTCATAGCTGTTCTTGTCGAATTTCAATGTGCCGACATGTGTTTTGTAATAATTTCCCATTGTTAACACCTCTTATCTCAATTGCAGCGTTGTAGTGCAACGGTGTTGATGGCTCACCGACTAGTTTCAGGCGTCTCCCAAAAGAGCCACTTCTTTACTATATTTTATATATTATAACATATTTTGTAACGGATTTCAAGAGGGCAAACCGACTAATTTTTCTGTTTGCATATTCTGGCAAGAACCACGCTTACAGGGGACACGCTCAGTCCGTCAGCCACGGTGTAAAGCGGCTCGGGCGAGGCATTTTGTCCGTCTGCGTAAACGGAATATTCCCCCTCAGTCTTAACCGTAAGCGTTCTCTGCGAGGGGTTTACCGCAAGGATAAAATCCCCCACGGTTACGCTGAACGCTCCGCCCGACAGATTGCTAAAACGCACCCTCTGCCGTATCTCCTCGCCCGAACACAGCCTGAATTCGCTGAACTTTCTGCGTATTGCAATAAGCCCCTTGTAATAGTCGGCAAGGTTGCGGTTTTCCGTCAGCATATCCCACTTTATGGAGTTTACGCTGTCGGAAGCGTTGTAGCTATTGTGATTGCCGCCCTTTGTGCGCATAAACTCCTGACCCAGTGCAAAAAACGGCACTCCCTGAGAGAGAAAAACCAGCGCCGCAC
Source organism: Oscillospiraceae bacterium (assembly GCA_045545655.1). GTDB lineage: Bacteria > Bacillota > Clostridia > Oscillospirales > Ruminococcaceae > CAG-115. The sequence goes on along the minus strand of JAZQBH010000213.1, from coordinate 458 downwards.
CAAGCTTGTTCGCCGCAAGCCGCTCAGTCGGGGTGCTGTCGGGCATTGACGCCGCAAGCTTATCCACAAAGGTGAGGTTGTCGTGGCACTCTACATAGTTTATCCATTGCAGAGGGTTATCCGTATTACAATGCTCACGCTTTCTGCGTATCTGTGGGTGATACACCCCTCCCGCAAGCACCGACTTCATAAAGGACCGCCGATATTTCGCATTGCCGTTTATGTAGCCGCAGTCCTCATCGCAGAAAACCGAGCCTTTCACGCAGTCACGGAACTGGTCGGAGAACATCGAAAAATCGGGGAGTTTCCGCAAATTCGCAATAACCCCTCTGCGGCTTTCCGCAAGCGGAGAACAGCCGCCCGTCCAACCCTCGCCGTAAAGCAGGATTTCGGGGTTTATCGCTTTCAGCCGCTTTTCGCAGTGCTTAAGCGTGGTGATATCCAGCAAACCCATAAGG
>JAZQBH010000212.1:0-11173 GCA_045545655.1 Oscillospiraceae bacterium | reverse complement strand
GTTGTTTCCTCAGAAAGCCCCTGCATAGGGAATATTATCCTGTCCTGTGTTTCACGCAGTTTCACTACAGGGTTTTTAATCTGCGAAAAGTTCTTGCCGTTGCCGCCTGCGTAGATTGAATACGCAAGCACTATCTTGTTTATGCGGTAATCCGCATTTGAAACATCAATTTCAATGTGTCCGTCACGGGGGAAATACACTGCCTCGCCGTTCGGAGAACGCTCGTTTCCGAAGAACACAAGTCCCTTGTCGTCAGGTGCTTTTCCGTTTTCGTCAAGTAAGAAAACATACGGGTCAAGCTCCCAGCCATACGGAAGTTCGCCTGTGAAGTAAACGGAAAACTTGTCGCTTATGTGCTGTGAAATAAGCTCCCGTTGACCACGCTGAAGTGTAAGTACGCTCTGTGCGCTGTTCTGCGCCGTCGGAACCTGCACCGCCGTGAGCGGCTGATTTACCGATGGAACTGTTATCCGTACTGGCTCAGGGAAATCAAGTGCACGTGTTACCGCTGACATACCCGCCGTCGGTGTGCCTGTGATGTACACTCTGTGAGTGAAAGTTCCCTTGAACAGCACCTCTGCGTAAAGCAAAGTCTGTGCGGTTATGTTCGACACTGCAATGGAAAGCTGATTTTCTCCGACCTGAAGTACGCTCGGCGTGAACGTAATATCACGCACGGGACACACGATTTCAGTCTGTTCGTTGACTGTCACGCTTGCTGTGAAGGTGTTTGTTTCATTTGCTGCAAACTCGCCGATATCCACAGTTCTTGGAACAGCAAAACCTCCGTCTGCCGCACCAAATCCCGAAATGCCGCCAAGCACTTCCACGTTCTTGACGGAACACAGGAAGTCTGACTTGACTGCAAATTCAAAATCGGGATTTTGCGTAAGCTCAACACGCAGATTTTCAAGTGCCACTCCCGAGCTTCTGATTTCCAGAACAGGCCCTCTTGCACCCCAAAGAGTTGTGTTGTTGCCGATTATGTGCATAGGCTTGTTGATTACAACAGGGCCTTCAAACTCTCCCGGGGGAAGTGTTATCGCAGAGCCAGCGGCGGCTCTGTTGATTATTTCGTTGATATTCTCAGCCAAAGCCGTACACCCCTTATTCTATGTATTCCGCTCTGCACAGCACAGAGCGGAATACTGGTATTTAATAATTCAGAGTTAAATGTTTACTCCGTAGCTTCTGCAAAGAGCCTCAAGTCCGCCCTGATAGCCTGCTGCAACTGCGTTGAACTTCCAGTCGCCGTTGAAGCGGTAGATTTCGCATACTACAAGTGCAGTTTCAATGGAGAACTCCTCAACGAGGTCGAAACGGAGAACTTCCTCGCCGCCCTGATCGTCGGGGCTGTCAATCTTAATTACACGAACATAGGAGTTGGAAACCTGTCCGAAGTTCTGGTTCTTCTGCTGTGCGTCAAAGATTGTTACGGTAACTGCAATTCTCTGAACCTCGTCGGGAATCTTAGCGAAGTCAATGAGGATAGCCTCGTCGTCGCCGTCACCCTCGCCTGTGCGGTTGTCGCCTGTGTGAACAACTGCGCCGTTTCTTGCGCTGGTGTTGTTGTAGAATACGAAGTCCTCGTCCTTCATAACCTTGCCGTTAGCGTCAAGCAGGAACACGCAAGCGTCGAGGTCGAAATCCTGACCGCCGTCATAGCGGTTGATGTCCCAGCCAAGACCGATTCTTGCCATTGTTACAGACTTGTCCAGCGATACACGCTGACCCTTGGAAAGATTTACTGCCATAATAATTACCTCCTGAAAAATGTGTCAGTTAATATGGTCTAAGCGGTCAACCGCATTGCGGCGGCTGACCGTTGAAATTGAAATTACTTCTTGCTTACCGCGCCTGCGATAGCCTTTCTGATAAGGTCTACGGGGATAATGGTGATTGCCATTCCGAGAATGAGCAGCCACTCGTTCAGTACCAGACCGTAGCCGCCGAGGATAGAGCCGCCTACATAAGCCATAACTACCTGTACTGCGGCGATAATGCCGAATACGATAAGGAAGCCCTTGTTTCTTGCGATGTTATCGAAGATGTTGATTCTCTCTGTTCTTGCGTTAAAGCCGTTGAACACAGCAATGAAGATAAAGAAGGTGAAGTATGCTGTGTGCAGATATGCGTGAGGCTCAAGGTCGCCTGTACCCATACGGATAATGCCCTTGCTTTCAAGCCAGTTTGCACCGAGAAGCATAAACAGGGAAAGTGCGAAGGTCCAGCCAGCGCCAACTGCAATCTGGCTGAGCATATTCTTGCTTACGATAGGCTCTGTACGGTGCTTGGGCTTTTCCTTCATATATCTGGAGAGAGCAGGCTCGCCGCCGAATGCCAGTGCTGCGAGAGTATCCATTACGAGGTTTACCCACAGAATCTGGATAACGGAGAGCGGATTTGCAAGACCAAGCAGCGGGCAGATAAAGCTGATAAGCACTGCCGCAACGTTGATTGTAAGCTGGAAGATAATGAACTTTCTGATGGAGTTGAAGATTGTACGTCCGTAGAGGATAGCCTTGTCGATGGAGTTGAAGTTATCGTCGAGGATAACGATGTCGGAGGCTTCCTTGGCAACTTCTGTACCGCCGCCCATTGCAAAGCCGACGTCAGCCTTCTTGAGAGCGGGTGAGTCGTTTACGCCGTCGCCTGTCATACCTGCAACAAGGTCAAGCTCCTGTGCAAGGCGTACAAGGCGGCTCTTGTCGGACGGAAGTGCACGTGCGATAACACGGATATCTCTGATTTTTGCCTTGATTTCGTCGTCGGACATCTTTGCAAGCTCGTCAGAGGTGAGCATAAGGTTGGAATCGGAGTCGATAAGACCTGCTTCCTTTGCGATAGCAACGGCAGTTTCACGGCGGTCGCCTGTAATCATAACTACCTGAACGCCAGCGCCCTTAACTTCCTTGATAGCGGTGATGGATTCGGGACGAACCTCGTCACGGATACCGATACAGCCTACGAGAGTCCAGTTGTTGCCTTCGGGGAGGGATTCCTCGCCGAGTGCGTCTTCGCTTGTTGCCACTGCAAGCACACGGATTGCACGGTTTGCAAGCTCATCAATCTTTGCGTTGAGGTCATTCATAGAGAATGCCTGCTTTTCGCCGTTCTTGTCGTAGTAGTGAGAGCATCTCTGAAGAATTTTCTCAGGTGCGCCCTTGATGAGGGAGAGGTTGTATTCGCCCTCAACCTGTGTTGCGGAATACTTGTTTGTAGAGTTGAACGGAATGTTGCCAAGTGCCTTTACCTTTGCAGTAGAAGCGTGGTCAACTGCATAACCGAGAATTGCACGCTCGGTTGCGTTACCGCCGATAACCTTGCGGTCCTTGCCCTCGCCGCTGATAAGGGAGAGGGTGTTTTCGTGAATGGACAGCGCCAGCAGATCACGAAGCTTGCCGTCGATGTCGCCCATTGTCTTGTACTCGTTTACTGCGCCGTCAATGAAGTTGATAGCCTCAAGCTTACCCTTTGTGATAGTACCTGTCTTGTCGGAGAAGAGGATATTCAGCGAACCTGCTGTTTCAATACCTGCAACCTTACGTACAAGCACGTTATCCTTAAGCATCTTGCCCATATTCTGAGCGGATACAATAGCAATCATCAGCGGCAGACCCTCAGGAACAGCCATAACGATGATGATAACAGCAAGCATTACAGACTCGATAACGTCGTTGAGGAGGTTAATCCACATATTGTCAGCGGCAAAGTAAGCTGAAACACCGCCCTCGGGGTGAACGAAGATAGCCATTACAAGCATAGCCACTGCGATAGCAATACCGCCGCTGTAGCCGAACTTGGAGATTGCGCCTGCAAGCTTGCCAAGCTTTACCTGCAAAGGAGTTTCACGGTCGTCGTCAACCTGAAGCTCGCTTGCGATCTTACCGTATACGGACTTGTCGCCGACTACGGTAACTTCCATTACTGCGTTACCCGAGCATACAACTGCACCACGGAATACCTTGTATTCGCTGTCGAAGTTGATGTTTTCATCTGTGTCAGTCCAGCCCTCGGGAATTGCGGTTTTCTTTGCCTCACGGCTTTCACCGTTCAGTACGGACTGGTCAACCTTAAGGTCGCCGTCTACGATGATACCGTCAGCAGGGATTTTGTCGCCCGCCTGAAGCAGAATAGCGTCGCCTGTAACGATATCGTTGATAGCAACCTCGGTAATAACGCCGTTTCTGTACGTTTTTACCATTATACGGGAAGCCTCTTCCTGAAGCTTCTGGAATGCGTTTTCGTTTCTGTATTCAGAGAATGTAGAAACAAGTGTTGCAAGTGCAATAGCTATAAAGATACCCACAGGCTCGTACCACTCAGGAGCACCCTCCTTGATAACACCCGTAATTCCCAGTACTGCTAACACTACATTTACAAGAAGTGCAACAATAAGAATTTTAATCATCGGGTCGCCGAGGTTGCCCTTAAGCTTATCCCAGAAGCTTTCGTGAGCCTGCTCGGTCATTGAGTTGTCGCCGTATTTCTGTTTGCTTTCAGCGACTTGCTGGTCGGTTAATCCAAATTTCTTCATTTGTTTTCCTTTCGTTTCTTCTTTGGTTTGCTTGCGGCATTTACTTAGTATATGCCGCTTTTATTTATCAAATCGTTTCCGATTTTGAAAGCATTATATAATATTTACCCTGCAAAGCAGTCCGTTTTCCTTGCCCGTCATTCTGAACAGAGCCTTGTCCGTCAGCGGAAGGGAACGTCCCTTCGGAATAAGCGCACCTGTCGGTGACATCATACCGTCGGGCTTGTTGTTCACTAGTTCAAACAATCCGTTGTACATACGGATATAAGCCCTGATTTCATTCCAGTTGGCTTTTTCGTCGTTGTGTACGTTTGAAAAAGCGTGCCAGTCATAGAGCAGAAGATTTTCATAGGCAATAAGCTCGCACTGGTCACGGAACACGCCCTTTTTGCCGCGCATTTCGCTCATAAACGTCAGCTTTGTGATGTTGCTCGCCGCCTTTGTTCCGCAGAATGGGCAGACAGGGTTATGCTCGTCACGCACGATGAAGAACTTCTTCTCGCACCTTGGGTTGGAACACGGATAAAGTCTGTCCCACGCCTTGAGCAGTTCTGTTTCCCATTCCATAGCGGTAGGTCGCTCGGAAGGATTGTGAAGTCCGTCCACAAACGCACGGATAAACAGCTGTTCAAGACCCTTTGAAAGGCTCTGTATCGTCACTGCCAGGTCGGGAGGACGGTTTGAGCGGTCATCGGGGTTTTCAATGAACGTTGCTTTTGGTCCGAGTGCAAGGAAGTCGTCCTCCTCGGCACTGTTGGGACTGTATATCTTCGGCCCTATAAGCGGGTGTCTGCAGAACAGATACTCATATATAAGCACTGGCAGAGCGTGAAGGTCGGTAAGCGTAGAGGGCAATGCACGTCTTGGGTCGTGGAAATCCATTCCCATTGTTGCAAGCACCTCGGGGGCGATGTAGCCCCTTGTTCCGACTACCTCTGGCGCATACTTGTTGGGCACGACAAGGCTGTCTATATCAATTACAACGGCTGTGCCAGTTTTGGGGTCGATAAGCACGTTGTTGCAGGAGAGGTCTGAATGTGCAAGTCCTGCCTGGTGCATTCTGCGCACTGCTCTTGAAAGACCAATCGCAATGCTCAGCATTGTGCGGAAATCGCCACGCTCAAGCGGGTCGAGGTACTTTCTGTTCCGCCCTGTGAACCAGTTGGATTTCTTATCCTTGCCCTTTAAATTCAGCACGCTTGAAGCCCCGTCGCCGAAAAAGAAGTTCTGCGGATAAGTGGGGCATACTATTCCGAACTGAGGCTGTTTGATAATCGCCACAGGCCAGCAGAACCGTCTGTGGAAATATTCTGCGGTTTTCGGGGTGTTGCCCAGTGCGCCGCCTTCCTCCTCGGAGATAGTGGGGTTGTAAATTCCCGTGATTGTGCGGATTCTGTCCTGTAACTGTGGATTCTGCCCTGCACGGGGGTCGTTGAAGAACTGCACCGCAAACCGCCTGTCGGGCGTGAAGTAGGTGTGCTTCATACCGCCCCTCGGCGCATTTGCGTCATATACATATTCTATGGTTGCGCCGCTTTCAAGCACGGCGGTCATTATTGTTCCGCTTTGCATTTGTCAAATCCTTTTTGCGGTGTTATTGTGTTTTCAGAAAAAGCGAATTACAACAAGACTGCGGTCGTCAAAGCTGCCACGCTCGTTGTAGTTGTCAAGCCACACACGCAGACGCTCCTCGGCAGTGTCGCCGATGTTCATACGGAAGGCCTCCAGCGAGTGACAATACAGTGCATTGCGTTTGTCCCACAGTGCGTTTATCGCATCGGGCGAGGAGTCTGACAGCAGCTGCTTTGCATATTGCAGTGCAACGCTCTGTCTGCTCAGCGACACCGAGCGGAAACGGATAGGTGCGGGGTCTTCGCCGCAGTATCTGTTTTCGGGTATGCTCTCAAACGGCAGAATTCCGTTGAGGGTGAGGTCAAGATACAGCCGCTTCATCATAGGTGAGCTTGGGAAGTAGTCGTCCGCCACTCCGTCTGACATAAGAAGAACCACATCTGAGCCGCCACGGGAAATCCTCGTCTTGGAGCTGATTGCGTCGGCCTTGGTGTTCTTTTCGGAGAGAAAATCAGTTTCACCCGAAAACTTTCCGCTGTCTGCCTCGCCCATCAGCCGCAGACAATCGTCTGATTGCTTGTCGGTATCAATTGCGCAGATACAGCCGTCACCAATCTGAACACAGGTGAGAAACACCTGTTGTTTTCCGTCTATTTCCAGCGGAATAGCCACAGCCGCCAGAAAAGTAGATGAAAGGTCTGACAGCACGGGTTTTCTTCCGAGTGCGTTTTCATATTTCTCATCTGCAACCAGTTCGGAGAATTTTTCGTTCTGTGCTGTCAGCGCTTCACGTGCCGACTGCTGAACAAGCTGTGCGATTTTTCCGCAAGCCGCCATAAATTCTCCGCCCGACATATCAGACGAAAGCTGTTTTCTTATATCTGCATTTTCGCTGAACAGCAATGAAAGCTGTTCCTTGAGGTATGCCGCCGCCGTTTCACAGCCCACACGTGAGCCTATTCTCGAAAGCGGTTTTGAGCCGGCGCCGTCGCTTACCACAGCGATTACTGCGTCTTCTGCCGAGGTGAACTCAAAGAAGTCGTCGCAGTTGCTGCCCTCGTGCTTGTGCTTTTTGCCACGCACACGTGCGCCGATTACCTCGGCGTGAGGCAGAGTGATATGCTTTTCGTGGCTTTCGGAGTGCATTTCTGTGCCGTTGTCGATAATTTCCTTATACTGCCATATCGACTCGGTGTGCTCCATAACCTGCATATCGGAAAGATGCTCAGGCTGTTCATTTTCTGTGACAGCAGTGCTTTGCACAGGCTGACTTACCTTTACAGACTGCTCAACCTGTTCGACCTGCTCAACCTGTTCAATCTTGACGCTCTGCACAGGCACAGACCCGTCTGCTGACTGCACTGCAACTGAGCACACAGCGGAATTTTCAGCGGTCTGCCCGTCAGCGGATTTCAGCAGCTCGGTAAGGCGCACAGAAATCTGTCCCTCGCTAAGCTCAATGTCGTTTGTCAAATCGATGTTATCCATCTGTTACTCCTGAATACAGCAGTTATATTTAAGGTACAATAACAAATCCCTGAGGCGGCGGCGGAAGCTCGATAGCCTCTCCCGGCTTTGCGTCAATGCTCTTCGAGGAAGCCTTGATGGAGCTTGATACCCACGCAAAGAACTGAGCCATATCGCCAGCTGTGAGATTGTTCATCATAAGCACATTATTGGTGATTTTCTTGAGAGTATTCGCATTTGCGTTTGCACCCGCACCACAGGCAATGATGTTGCCCACGGACACCTGACGCACTGCCTCAATTCCCTCGTCGATGTTATCGGTAGGCGCACCGTCGGTCATAAGGAATACCAGCGGCTTCCAGTCGCCCTTCTGTGTTTCCGTGGAGGTGCGCACTTCCTTGGTCACGCACTCTGCAAGCACTTTAAGTGCCGCACCGAGTGCAGTAGGGCCGCCAGCCTGAATCTGCGGCTCTTTGAAAACCATAAGCTCTGTAAGAGGGGTAATCTGTCTTGCTGAGCTGTCAAATGTGATGATTGAAAGGAAAGCGGTTTCCAGCGCCTGAGGGTCGCCCTTAAGCTCTGAAATCAGTGTTTTAATTCCCTGCTTTACCGCCTCAATAGGTTCGCCCGCCATAGAACCGCTGCAGTCCAGTAGCAGGTATACGGGCAGTCTTCTGATATAATCGGACATTTTGTGTTCCTCCGTAAATTGTCTGAAAACAGTGCTATTTACTTACATTATGTTATCAGAAACGGCATAGCCGCAACGTTTGTGTAAACGTTATCGTGAGTATAGCACTTCACATTATATTATAACTCAGTTTTCAGACATTGTCAATACTTTTGGAAAAAAATCCTTCTTTATAAAAGACCCGTAACTGTGGATATCGGTTAACAGTGCGATAAATGGACTATCACATCAAAAAAATTAACTATTTCTTAACCATATTCATTTTTGCTATTGAATTTTCTGAGGAAATGTGCTACAATATAAAAGTATTTGTATTTTTGGGCCTTGCCATAATCTGGAGATGATTAAAATAAATAAAATTAAATTGTTTTTTGAGGAACTTAAAACGCTTAAAACAGCCGAAGGCAGAAAAGCGTTTTACAGTGCTCACAAAGAAGTGATACTATATTTCGTTTTCGGCATAGGAACAACGATTGTATCAATGGGCAGCTACTATCTGTGCCGCCTGATTTTCCCTGATGAACAGCACGTGCCGCACTGGTTGAGATGGATTTTCAACATCACCCACAAGTTCGGCGTGGAGAGCAACACCGCACTTCCCGTAATTATATCGTGGTTTCTGGCGGTTACGTTTGCGTTTCTCACGAACAGAGTGTATGTGTTCCACAGTCAGGTAAAGACGGTAGGCGGCTTTCTGCTGGAAGCGCTGAAGCTGTATGCCACACGTATTGCAACACTATTTGTAGAACTGCTGATTATGTTTCTGCTGGTTGATATTCCGCAGATACATAACGCATTGTACGAGTTCTTTGCAAAGATTTTTGCAAATATCATTGTTCTGATACTGAATTTTATTCTCAGTAAGATATTTGTATTCCGTCACAAGAAGGCGAAAAAGAACAGTAAAAACTCTGAGGGCTGATTATCAGTCCTCTTTTTGTTTTGCAGTTTTTTCCGTTGTCCGAATAAACCAACCAATAATTCCCATAATAAGGAAAGAATTGGAGGGATATTATGACAAACCGGAATACAGGAAAACTACCCGATTTTTCAGACGACGCCGCACAGGCGGTTGCCAATGCCATAACCATTGCGGCGCAGATGGGGCATAACTACATCGGCTCGGAGCATCTGCTGTGTGCACTTGCACGGAACACCCAGAGTACAGCAGGAATGCTGCTGGCACGCAATCAGGTGCAGTTCTGCAGTCTTATTATGCAGATGAAGGACCGCATAGGCACAGCGGACACTGCCCAGCTTTGCGAGAAGAACTTTTCTGCGGAAATGAAGAAAATGCTTATAAATGCACGTGGCTATGCGGCTTCACAGGGAGAAGGAAAAGTTGGAACGGAGCATTTTCTGCTTGCAATGCTCTCCGACCGTGAGTGCAATGCCTGTGAAATGCTGTGTCAGCAGGGCGGCGGTATTGCCGCTCGGCTTTACAACAGCGTTTGTGCACGTGACTACGAACTGCCTGAACTTGGTAAGTCGGGTCAGACAGAGAAAGTTCAGCCCGATGCCGCTCTGAAGAAAACCGAGATAAACGGGAAGAAATCGCCGTCAAAAAGCGATTACCCGACGCTTATAAAATACGGTCGTGAGCTTACCGCAGAGGCGAAAAAAGGAGCACTTGACCCCGTTATCGGGCGTGAAACCGAAATAGAACGCCTTGTGCAGATTTTACTCCGCCGCACGAAAAACAACCCCTGCCTTATCGGCGACGCAGGAGTTGGAAAAACTGCTATCGCCGAAGGCTTTGCACAGCGTGTAGCAGTGGGCAGTGTTCCGCCTGAACTGCTGGAAAAGCGTGTGTTCGCACTGGATATTTCAGCAATGCTTTCGGGGGCAAAGTACAGGGGCGACTTTGAGGAACGGCTTAAGGGCGCACTGGAAGAGGCTATGTCTGGCACAGACGTTATCCTGTTCATTGACGAAATCCATATGATAGTGGGCACGGGTGCGGCAGAGGGCGCAATTGATGCGGCGAGTATTCTGAAACCCTTGCTTGCCCGTGGAAAAATCAGCCTTATCGGGGCTACCACTACCGATGAATACCGCCGCTTTATTGAAAAGGACGCCGCACTGGAACGCCGCTTTCAGCCGATTAACGTGCCTCAGCCCGACGAGGCTGGCGCAGTGCGGATACTGTGCGGCTTAAAGCCTCGCCTTGAGGCGCATCACCGTGCGCTGATTACAGATGACGCTATAAAAGCCGCAGTGTCGCTGTCGCAGAGGTATATCACCGACCGCCGTCTGCCCGACAAGGCAATCGACCTCATTGACGAGGCTGCCGCCGCCGCACGTGTGGAGCGTGTATCGGCAACGGCAAAACGCTCGCTGTTCTCGCCGCTGAAAGAGCGGCTTTCTGGTGAGCGTGTGGTAGTAGACAGCGAGGACGTTGCAAAGGCGGTTTCGGTAATCACGGGGATACCCGCCGCAAAGCTCTCCGAGGACGAAAGTATGCGGCTGTCGCACCTTGAGGAGTTTCTCGAAAAAAGGGTTATCGGTCAGGAAAAGGCGATTTCCCTTGTTGCGAATGCGGTAAGACGTGGCAGAGCGGGTCTGCGTGACCCTAACCGCCCGATAGGCTCTTTTCTGTTTCTGGGGCAGACGGGAGTGGGAAAAACAGAACTGTCTGTTGCCCTTGCCGAGGGAATTTACGGCGACGAAAAGCGGCTTATCCGCTTTGATATGTCAGAATTTACCGAGCGGCATTCGGTGTCAAAGCTTATCGGCTCGCCGCCTGGGTATGTGGGTTATGACGAGCAGGGTCAGCTGATAAGACAGGTGCGGTCACAGGGGTACTCGGTGGTGCTTTTTGACGAGGTAGAGAAGGCTCACCCCGAGGTGCTGAACGTTCTTCTTCAGATACTGGAGGACGGACGGCTTACCGCCTCAGACGGCAG
>JAZQBH010000211.1:0-38350 GCA_045545655.1 Oscillospiraceae bacterium | reverse complement strand
CTGGTCGTGGGTTACATAGATAAATGTTGTAGCAAGCTTCTTGTGCAGCTTTGCAATCTCGGTTCTCATCTGCGCACGCAGCTTAGCGTCGAGGAAGTCGGAGGCCAAGCGGTCTTAGGAAGACAACTCTGCCTTTCAACTCCTTGGCTCACAGAACGACATGGCTACGATCCGACTTCTCTGTCTGGTCGTGGGTTACATAGATAAATGTTGTAGCAAGCTTCTTGTGCAGCTTTGCAATCTCGGTTCTCATCTGCGCACGCAGCTTAGCGTCGAGGTTGGAAAGCGGCTCGTCAAGCAGGAACACCTTGGGGTCACGCACGATAGCACGGCCGAGCGCTACACGCTGTCTCTGACCGCCCGAAAGAGCACGGGGCTTTCTTTCGAGAAGGTGACCGATATCAAGTATTCTTGCAGCTTCTTCAACACGCTTTTTGATTTCATCCTTGGGAACCTTGCGCAGTTTAAGACCGAACGCAATGTTCTCGAATACTGTCATGTGGGGATAAAGCGCATAGGACTGGAAAACCATCGCAATATCACGGTCTTTCGGCGGAACGTCGTTTACGAGTCTGTCGCCGATGAACAGCTCGCCTTCGGAAATCTCTTCAAGACCTGCAATCATACGCAATGTAGTGGACTTACCACAGCCCGAAGGACCAACGAGCACGATAAACTCCTTGTCCTTGATGTTCATATTGAAGTCGTTAACAGCGGTAACTCCGCCGGGATAACGCTTGTAAATACCTCTTGCTGATAAACTAGCCATAGCGAAACCTCCTGAAATTACATTCATTGATGTCGTATTATTGAGGTAAGTCCTGCAGCATTTCTGTTGAACTTCATCAGACATGCAAGCCGCAGACTTATATCCAACAATATCGCTCTTCCTATATGATAACAAATTAACGAAAAAAATAAAAGAGCCTAAATCAACAATAATCACCAGTGTTCTTTATATGTTTTCACCAACAAAAACAAAAAAAATTATATGTAATCCGTTTCCTTTTAACGAAATGCACAAAAAAGGGTGTGAAATTCTGTCAAAACCAATGACAGAACTAGATTTTTGGCGGTTTCTACAAACCGCAATTGTCGCTTTTGGGTATTTTGGCAAACACCGTAATTCTTCCTGTTTTTATTTGTACAAAAGGGTGTTGGGTTTTTGGTGAAGTTTCACAACAGGCATATATGACAGGGAGGTTTACGGGCTGAATATATTGTGTTTTTGGCGAATAAACTTATCTTATGAAAGCCGCTCAGGCGGCTATGTGTTTTGTGTAAAGGAGGTATCAGCTTGAGGAATAACAACACACGCACAGGAAAGCACAGCAGACGTGGCATAGCTATTGCGGCGGTGCTGATGTGCATTGCAGTGGTATGGATTGCTGTACGGCTGCTGGGAAGTGCGGCAGGCGGTGCAGACGGCTCTACTAATGCCAAGCGCATTGAATATATCGAAAGCTTTGGCTGGAAGACAGGCACAGTGCCAGACAGCGTTGAGGAAATACGTATTCCTGCAAGATTTGACGAGGCTTACGAGCAGTACAACGCATTGCAGAAGGAACAGGGCTTTGACCTGAAACGCTATGCCGCCGCTTATGCGTATAAATATACATACCGTCTGACAAACTATGAGGGCACAGACCCCGTAATCCCGATAAACGCAAATCTGCTGGTTGTTGACGGCGTTATAGTAGGCGCAGACATCACCTCGGCTGAGGACGGCGGCTTTGTAACCGTGCTTGTGAAGAAGTAGCCGTCAGTGCTGACGGAAAACGTCAGCCGCTCTGCCGCTGATTTTCTTCCGTTTGGGAAAACCGCTTGACAGTTTATGGGATTTGTAGTAAAATGAAAATGCAGCTGTTATTGCGGCTGCTTTTTCAGATTTTGATTGTATTTACCAGAGGACTATAATAAGTATGAAAAAAATTACTGCACTGTGTCTGGCGGCGGTATTGCTGCTGACGGGGTGCGAAACTGACTCAGTGCCAGACTATCCGCAGTACAGCAGCTTTTCCAATATCAGCGGAGGGCAGACAGGCTCTTCCACGGCGGAAGGCTCTGTCCGTCTGCCCGAAGAAAGCACATCATCACGGCCGTTTGTGTCCGATAAGGATTTGCGGCATATCACCGTGTCGCTTACCAACGATATCCGCAACGCCCGCACGCTTACCATAGACGGCGACGTGCTTACCGTTGTGGCAAAAAACGGCGACTGGAAAACCAATAGCGTGAGGATAGGCTCGATTGCGTTTTCAGCACGCAAGGAAGGCTCAACAACGATTTTCACTCTTGACGGCAGCAGACTGCGTAAGGGCTACGTAACGCTTGAATTGTGGGGCGACGAGGAGATAGTTTCCTACCGCCTGAAGCACGATGAAAACGGCTATTCCTTCCCTGATGTAATGGAGCTTTCGTATAACAACTTCAATGCGATTATGGGTGCCGCAGACCTCACCAATCAGCAGACCCTGAAGTACATCACCAAGGACGGCACTGCCGCCAACGCAGACGCTGTTCTCAGGAAAATCCGTCAGCTTTCCAACAAGATATGCAGAGGTCAGAAAACCGAATACGATAAGCTGAGGGCTATCTCGCAGTGGGTGTCGAAGAATATCTACTACGACAACAAAGCGTATAAGGCGGGCATTCCCGACGAGTGCCTGACCCTTGAATATATGCTTGAGCGTGGTGCGTCGGTGTGCGGCGGCTATGCGGCTATGACGTCGGCGTTGTGCGAGGTACAGGGTATTACCTGTCTGCACGTAAAGGGCTACGGCATTACGCAGAGCAACTGCTACGCAGAGCTTAACAACGGTGTTGCCCACGAATGGAACTACGCCATTATCGGCGGCAAGGGAATATGGATAGACTCAGGCTGGAACTCCCGTTCGTATTTCTATGATGTCGGCTCGTATACTCAGGACGACATAGTGTACACCTATTTTGATGTAAGCAACGAGGTGTTCGCACTTGACCACAAGGCGGTTTCCGCACAGCTGAGAAACTACTTCCCCGACTAATTGATAAAAAGGACAACGAAATGATAAAAGCAGATTTTCACACGCATACTTCGTTTTCGGGCGACTCGACCGAGGATATGGAAAACAGCATAAAAGCCGCAGTTCAGCGAGGGCTGAACGTGCTTTGCATTACCGAGCACTGCGATTTCGACTACCCCGAAGAGGGCTTTGAGCCTGATATGGCGGCTTACAGAGAGCGGCTGTTTTCGCTCCGTGAGAAGTATTCCGCCGAGCTTGAACTGCTTTTCGGCATAGAGCTTGGCGTTATGGACTACCTTGCGCCTAAGCTTTCCGCTTTTGCGGGTGAGTGGGACTTTGATTTCATCATCGGCTCGTCGCACCTCGTAAACGGACAAGACCCCTACTATCCCGAATATTTCGGGGAGTACGGCACGAAAAACGGCATTCTCCGCTACTTTGAAAGCATTCTCGCGAACATAAAGGCATTTGAGGATTTCGACGTCTACGGTCACCTTGACTACGCCGTGCGTTACTGCAAGGAGAAGTGCTATTCCCCTGTGGACTACCGTGAGCTGCTCGACGAAATCCTCCGCTTGCTGGTGCAGAAGGGTAAGGGAATTGAGCTTAACTCCGCAGGACTTCGCAGCGGACTTTCCCACGCAAATCCGCACCCGTTTATCGTCAGCCGCTACAGAGAGCTTGGCGGAGAGATAATCACCGTAGGCTCTGACGCACACAAGGCGGCGGACATAGCCGCAGATTTCGGTGTTGCTGAGCAGGTGCTGAGGGACGCTGGCTTTTCATGCTATACGGTATTCCGCCGCAGAAAGCCGCAGTTTGTTCCGTTCGACTGAATTACGGTGGCACGGGTCTACGGGTCTACGGGTCTACGGGGGACTTTACCGAAGTAGAAATTTTCACCCGTGTTTTGTGAATAATAGCCAAAATCTATGTTAAAGTATTGCAATTTTTTCAGATATATGATAATATATTCTTGTAAGACAAATCTTACGGCGGCAGACAGGGTGAATAACCTGCTGATGTGCTGCAATACTTAAAGCTTAGGGGGCTTGATTCTATGAAGGTTATTATCGCAGCTAAAAAAATCAACATTTCTCAGTCGTTTACTGAATATGCAGAGCAGAAGCTGAACGCAAAGCTTGACAGATTTTTCCCTGAAGAGGCTGAGGCAAAGATTACTCTCGGCGAGCGCCGTGATATGATTATTCTTGAGCTTACTGTCAAATATAACGGAATTATCTACCGTGCAGAACAGACTGCACAGGACAAGAACGATGCGCTTGACGTTACAATCGACCGCATTATCCGTCAGATAAGAAAGCAGAAGACAAAGGTTGAAAAGAGCCTTCGTGCAGGTGCGTTTGCAGGTCTTGAGCAAGAGCCCGAAGAACCCGATTATGAGGTTATCCGTTACAAGGAATTTGAGGCTCGCCCGATGACCGTTGAGGAGGCTATCCTTCAGATGAACCTGCTTGACCACACCTTCTTTGTGTTCAAGAATGCCCAGGACGGTTCTATCAACGTGGTGTACAAGCGTGACGATGAGAATTACGCTGTGCTTGTGCCGAAAGACTGACGGCGTTCCGTCGGTTTCAGACTGATTAGCTAGGTTCTCCCCTGTTCCATAAGGAGCAGGGGAGTTTTCGCAGATTGAAAGGGGGTATGACAATGACGGAAAAAAGCGCCGTTGCAAGGGTGCTGCTTATATCGAAAAAGGCATACTATATGATCAAGGACGAACGTGATATAGGAAATGCGGTTTCACTGCTTGACGACATCACCGCTATGCTTTCACACGCATTTGACGAAAAAAAGCCTGCGGCAAAGTGTATGCGTGCGTTCAAGCGTGGGATTAAGACGAAGAACAAGCCGCTGTATCCGTATGTGAAGAACTACTTTGCAACAGTATTTGCCGCACCCGAATACGACGAGGCTCTCGCACGAAAGCATATCCCTGCGATAATCTACGCAAACGACCTGATTTGCGCAAAACTTGTATCGGGACAGACTGACAAGGCGAAATCAATGTGTGGGGCTATGGCAAGCTACCCAGGGTTCATCTTCGGGGAGTACTCGGCACTGTCTGACGGACAGTTCTACGAGCTTGTTTTCGGCTACTACAAGAAGTTCTATGACGATGAGTTTATGGACAAGATGAAATATCTTTTTGATTGAATAAATACGGTTTAAGACAGAGCAAGTCGCTTTTGATATTGATTTCAAAGGCGGCTTTGCCGTTTTCAAATCAGAATCTGAGGTGGTTATAATGAAAATCGAAACAGAGCGGCTAATTTTAAGGGAATATACTTCGGATGATTTTGAGGATATATTCGGGATATTGTCAGATGAAGAAACTATGCAGCATTACCCGAAGCCTTATGATGAAGAAATGACAAGACACTGGATTGAATGGAATATTCAGAACTATCAGAAATATGGTTTTGGAATTTGGGCGGTTGAGCTGAAGCAAACGGGAGAGTTTATAGGTGATTGTGGTCTGACAATGCAGAATATTGACGGAGAATTACTCCCTGAAATAGGCTATCACATACATAAGAAATACTGGAGAAAAGGGTTTGGAAGCGAGGCGGCAAGAGCTGTCAGGGATTGGGCATTTGAGAACACAGAATTTGATTGCCTGTATTCGTATATGAAGTATACAAATATTGGGTCATATTCCACTGCTATTGCAAACGGAATGAAAAAGGTTAAAGAATACCCCGATGAAAAGAATAAAATTTCATACGCATATTCCATAACACGTGAGGAATGGCACAAGCTTATTTGTCCAAGAGATTAACAGATTAAAAGCGGAAGAAAAGTATTTTTCAATAATAAACCCGACCTCGTTCAGAACGAAGTCGGGTTTTGCTATGTCTTGATTATGTATTCCTTAATATCACAGCTTGAACTTATCAAGCATTTCCTTAAGCATTTCAGCCTGTCCCGAAAGCTCTTCGGAAGCCGCCGCAGACTGCTGTGCGGTTGCGGAGTTGTTCTGAACAACTGCGGAAACCTTGTCCACACCGTCTGTAACCTGAGAAATGGAGTCCGCCGCTTCGTTTGCGGAAAGCGCAATCTTCTCGTTGATTTTCGCTACACGGCCTGTACATTCGGAAACCTCGCCAAGCTTCTGAGCAACCTCGCCCACGATTGCGTTTCCACGGTAGATAGCCTCAACTGTGCCCTCAATAAGCATTGTGGTGTTGTTTGCCGCTTCTGCACTCTTGCCGGCAAGGTTTCTTACTTCGTCGGCAACAACTGCAAAGCCCTTACCTGCCGCACCTGCACGAGCCGCCTCGACAGCCGCATTGAGTGCGAGAATGTTGGTCTGGAATGCGATATCCTCGATAGTAGCGATAATCTTCTTTGTTTCATCGGAGGAGTTGCTGATTTCTTCCATAGCCTTCACGAGAGCGTCCATCTTCTCGTTTGCCTCAAGCACCAGTGAGCCAGCCTGATTTGTCAGCTCGTTTGCACCCGATGCGTCGCTTGCACTGATAGCAACCACATCAGAAATGTTGTTGATAGCCGTTGAAAGCTGTTCAATAGAAGAAGCCTGGTCGGAAGCGCCCTGAGAAAGCACCTGTGCGCCGCCTGAAATCTGGTTTGCACCCGATGCAACCTGATCGGAGGCTGTTCCGATACGCTCCATAGCAGAGCTGAAATGGTCAACAAGGTTATTGATAGACTTGAGCACGTTCTGGTATTTGCCCACGTAAGCCTGCTCGTTTGCACTCTTTGCTCTGAGGTCGCCGTCAGCGATTTTGCTGAGCACGTCGTCAACGTCGCTGATAACGTTGTTGGTGCGCTGACAGAGATTTCTCATAATCTCGGCTGTCTGACCGAGTTCGTCTGCGGATGTGTAATCAAGCTGTACGTCAAAGTTGCCCTCTGCGATTTCAGCGGCGGCATTCTGCACCTGCCTGAAGCCTGTTGTCATTGTGCGTGTCATTGTAACAGCAAGGGTGATACCTGTGATGATGGATATACTTCCTATAATGGTGATGAGGATTTTAGCGGTTGTAGCACCCTGTAATGCACGCTCGTAGATGTTAGCAGAGTTCACTTCTTCGTAAGCGGTAATATTCTCAGCCGAAGTGATGATGTTTGCAATCGACGGGCCTACCTTTTCATTGTATATCTTCGAGGCAGTTGCATAAGTTCCTGCTGAAGAGAACTCCTTTGAGTAGGTCTTGAGATTTGAAAGTTCGGTGAGGATAGCGTCAACATCAGCAGGATCGCCTGTGTATACCTCCTTGAAGGCGGTTGCTTTTTCCTCGATAACAGCAATGTTCTCCTGTGCGTGGGTAAGCAGTGCCTTGCCGTCTGCCGAGGACATTGAATTCAGCATATTCTTTGCAGCCTCGTTTGCATTAAGCTCTATCTGCGAAATGGTAACAATGTCGCTGTAAGGGCCGTTGTAGAAGCTCTGCACTGTGTTTGTCAGCTTGTTGAAGCCCTGCGTGGACGTTGCAACAAGTATACACTGCAAACCGAGAACGGTTATAAATGTTACCAGCATTTTCTTTTTGAATTTCATATCCTTGAGTTTAAAGCTCATTTTGATACATCTCCTTGTTTACTCCGTATTATGGAGCATTTTTTTATTAAAAGTCATCTGAAGCCGCCATGCAGCATTGTCGGGTGATTGTGCTGACTACAAACAGTTTCCCGACAGGTGCAGACACATCTGTCAGGAAACCACGTATAAGCAGTAAAATCAACTTTGAATACCACACGATGTTTTCAGATATGACTATTTAATCCTTTGAAAGTATACAGCGGAAAACCATTGTTCTGCCTGAATATCACACCTGAATAAAACGTGCTGAGCGGTGTGATTTCTCAATTACGGAGGCAGCATTACAATCTCGCCGTTTCGCACGGTTGCCTTGCTGTTCTCGTAAATTGAGGTTACGTTGTAGGTGTAGGAATCTATGCGGATAGTAGTGCCCGGGTAGAAGCGTTTTCTGCAGGTTACAGAGAAGTTCTGCTTCAGTGCAAGCTCGTTATCTATCGCAACTATACGTTGCTGGGATTTCTGCAGCTGCTGCTGTGTGTGCAGTTTTGCACGCACCGAATCCGCCTTCATCTGCTCGTGCCTTGCCGACAGCTTAACGCCCTGCTTCTGCCGCTCGCTCAGCTGGTCGATAACCATTGTAAGCTGCTGGATAGCGTCTTCAAGCTTTTTGATGTAAGCGGTTTCATTTTCACGCTCGGCAGTGAGAACAGCGTTGTTGCCCACGTTGATTTCGGTTTTAACGTAGCTGTTAGAGCCGATTATCGAAGCACTGATGTCCTCCAGAGCGGTGTACTTGCCGCCGGAGATTATTCCCTTGCCCTCTGCGATGATTGCTTTTCTTGCAAACACCTCACAGCCGACAAATGAGTTTGCTTTGACGTTGTGGTTGCCGTTTATGCGGCTGTTTTCGCAGAAATTAGCAGAAAACGTTCCGCCGCACTCAACCTTTGACATAAGACAGCCAAGCCTTATTGTAACGTCGCCGCCAGCCTTGATGTCGGCATAAGTAGCCGCTCCGTGGATAGTGATGTTCTTTCTGGACTTTACAACAAAGCCTTCAAAAACGTTGCCGTTTATGGTCACGTTGCCGACGAAATCAATATTGCCCACAGACAGGTCAACGTCGCCGTTGATGTTGAGGTTCTCCTCCACGACAAAGCAGCCGCCCTTGAACACAAGATTGCCGTCAACCGACGCAAGAATATGATGTCCGCCTGCGGAAAGCTCCGTGCCTGCACCGAGGCTGATAGCGGCGGGTGTGCCGGGGTTCTGCGCAACTGTTTCACCAAGTACGTCTGTGCCGGGTTCGCCCTCGGTAGGGTCGTAGATACGTGCGATTTTCGTTCCACGGATAATATTTGTAACTATGCCTAAATCCTTGTAATCCACATCGCCGTTTTCGTGTTCGGTTGGCTTTGCAACCTTGTTTGTGTTGAACTTATACTCGATATAGCCGTTCTTGCCGTCAACAGGCGGCCGCCATTTCGCAATAAGGAACTTTCCCTCGTTGTTTGCAGCCGCAACGGCTTTCTTTATCTTTTCCATATCTTCAAGCCCGAATTTAACCGCACTTTCTGCGATTTCTTTTTCAATCTTTTCGAAGGTGATGGGCTTGCCGCCGAATTTTGCTCCGTGAATATGGAGATAGGCGGTTTTGTGGTCGGGGTCTACAGTTATTTCGACGTATGCGTCAACAGCTTCGTTAACATTGATGTTTACATTCTTGTTATCTGTCATAACTACCCCTCCTTCATCGTTAATTCAACAAACTATTTCCTATTTTTATTGTAACACACACAACGAAAAAAAGCAATAGATTTATTGCTTTTTCACTGTTTTTTTCTGTTTTGACGGTTTGGTTTGGTTAAATTGTACAACATTCTTTGCCGCTTCTTTTCTGTGCTATTGGTTTGCGGAATTTGCGGGGGTTACGGGTCTACGGGTCGCACATCTCAGGGATTGCCCCACCAGACACCGCCCAGAAGTAAAGGCTTGCCGTGCTGCCGTAGGGCGACAGCCGCTTGCGGTACTTCTCAAACAGCTGACGGGTGATTTCCTTGTGACCGTACACCATTCGCATTCCACGCTGAATGCCTGCGTCCTTAAAGCTGAGAATATCGGGTCGTCGAAGGCAGAACAACAGCAGCATTTCGGCGGTCCATTCGCCGCAGCCGTTAAGGGTGCAGAGCGTTTTTATTGCCTCGCTGTCGGACATTTCTTCAATCGCAGACAGGCTGAACTCGCCGCCGCTGACCTTTCGGGCAAAGTCCCTGATGTAGTCCGCTTTGCGGCGGCTGATACCAAGCGACTGTATCTCCTCGGCGGAAGCGGCGGCAATGACTTCGGGGGAATACACTGAGCCGAAACGCTCGTCAAACCGTGAAATTACAGTGGCGGCGGCCTTCATTGAAATCTGCTGACCGATTATCTGATGGATAAATCCGGAGAATAAGTCGCTTTCCGTTTCGCGGGAGAGCATTCCGATTTTGTCTATAACCGCCCCAAGCTTTTTGTCGTGCGACTTCAGATATGTAAGCTCCTTTTCGCCGTAAACAAATATATCCGACATTTTGAACACCCTTTCAGTATATGCGGTTCTGAAAAATTTGTTAATGTGAAATAAGCCCGTATCAGATACGGACTTTTCATTTGAGAAATCAATAAAAAGTGAAAAATTACTTATGCTGACATTTTTTAATCCGCACCCGAAGGGTGCTCGTTAATTATTCATTTTTCACTATTCATTATTCGTTATTCACTATCCTAGACTTCCGTGCCGATGGGTCTATACATCGCCAGCTCTATGCTGTCAAGAAACTGGCACATAGAAATGTTGAACGCTTTGTAGTCCGTTGACTTGAACTCGTCTGTTGCCTTTGCCACAAACACCTCAACAAAGTTCGTCTGATTGTAGAATGTCATCATAACAGGCACGCCCATTGTCCGTGACATTCCCCTGATGGTGAGGTTACTGCGTTCCTCAATCGCAGGAACGTTCTCCTTTGAGATGTTCTCAAGTTCTCTCTGTTCAACAAGAATATCCGTTCTCACAAAGCTGTCATAAACGGCGTAAACTCCCCTGAGGATATGCTCCCAGCCTACTCTGTATGTAAGCTGCCATGCGGAAGTAAGCCAGTTGTCGTCCTCTTTCAGTTCTCTTAAAAGCATAGTAATTCTCCTTGATGTATGTGTTTTTGTGCATCGCCGCTTGCTGTCGGCGGTACTGCCTGTGTATAATTGTCCGATACGCAGGGAGCAAATCTTTGATTTGCGTTTCTGCAAGGACATAATGTATAATAAACGTTCACGTCTATTATACCACATTAAAGCACAGACTTCAATGCTTAGTGCGTATAATATTACGTTTTTTTTCTTTCGGGAAAACCCAACGGTTTTCGTGGCGGTAATGCACATATTCCCCGAAGTCGGATTTTTAACCCTTAAAAAGTTGAAATCTGCGGCGGAATAACGACAGAATATTCACGGCGGTTGTGCTAGAATGTGGGTGTGAGGAAGTTTCGCCTACTGCGCTCTGAAAACGGCTTGTGCAGTGCGGACGGTCGGCGGCTTGTCGGGAAGCGTCTGGCGGCGGTGTGGTGATAAGTGAAAAGGGTTTCCGTTGTGGAAATCCCTGTGATACCGCCGCCTGCAATTGACTGGAAATCAATTGTGCCGACTGCCGTACCGCAGAGGCTATGTAGGGGTAAGGACGGTGAAACGCTCCGCACAACCATAAGGAGGATTGCAATGCTTAAGGTATTCAACGACGGAAAACGGATAACCGCCGCATTATCGGGCGATATAGACCATCACTCGGCACGTGCGCTGAGGGAAGAGCTTGACTGCATAATAGAGCGTTCTCAGCCTGAACTGCTTATCCTTGATTTCGGGGAAGTGGGCTTTATGGACAGCTCTGGAATAGGGCTTATCCTCGGGCGGATGAAATCGGTGAGGGCGGCTGGCGGCGAGCTGCTTATCAAGAACGCACGCAACGAAATCGCAGAGGTAATAAAGCTGTCGGGGCTGTCGGGGCTGCTTGTGAAAAGCAAGCCGCTCAGCGGTGCGGTAAACGGAAAAACGGTAAAGAACTAAGGAGTATGAATGAAAAGAACAGTGATAAACGAATGTAAGGTGCGGTTTCCTGCGCTGTCGAGAAACGAGGGGCTGTCACGGTCAGCCGCCGCCGCTTTTGCGTTGCAGTGCGATCCTACTGTGGAGGAACCCGCCGCTATAAAAACCGCCGTGTCTGAGGCGGTTACAAATGCCATTGTTCACGGCTACCGTGACAGCAGCGGCGCAGTGGAAATGACTATGCGGCTGTTTTCGGACAACACAATCTACATACAGATACGTGACAAGGGCAGCGGTATACAGGATGTGGAACAGGCTATGCAGCCTATGTTCACAACCGCCCCCGAAAACGAGGAGCGTTCGGGGCTTGGTTTTACAGTTATGGAAAGCTTTATGGACAAGGTGCGTGTGAAATCTGCACAGGGCAGAGGCACCGTGGTTGTAATGGAGAAGAAAATTGTCGGAAAAGCCATTGAAATATGATATCACTGCCGTTTCACGTGATGAGTTCATTGCGATGAACATTCCGCTTGTTCACAGCCTTGCAAACCGTTTCCGTGGCAGAGGGATTGACTATGAGGACTTGTTTTCAGCAGGCAGTGTGGGACTTGTGAAGGCTTACGACAACTTTGACATATCACGGGGGCTGTGCTTTTCAACGTATGCCGTGCCTGTAATTCTCGGGGAGATACGGCGGCTGTTCCGTGACGGCGGCGCAGTGAAGATGAGCCGCTCTCTGAAAGAGCTGTCGCTGAAAGCGGCAAAGGCACAGGAAGAGCTTGCGCAGCTTTACGGCCGTGAGCCTACCGTGCCGCAGATTGCCGAATATTTAGGGGTTTCCGCTGAAGATGCGGCAGAGGCTGTTGCGGCGTCCGTGCCGCCTGCGTCGCTTACGGCAGACGAGGACGGCGGCAACGCTGATATCCCTGTGGACAGCGGCGAAAATATGCTGCTTGATAAGCTTGCTCTGCGCAAGTGCCTTGACGAGCTTCCTGATGACGAACGCACACTGGTTGTTCTCCGTTATTACCGTAACAAAACCCAGACCCAGACCGCCGCAATTATGGGAATAACACAGGTGAAGGTGTCACGTATGGAGCGGAAAATTCTCGAGCGGCTGAGGGCTCTGCTGATTTAGCACTGTGCCTTTTGCGGAGAATGGCGGCACAGTTGTCAGCGGTTTGCTATGCGGCAAGGCGGACTGCGTCAGTCTGGGGAGCGGCTGTCTGAAAAAACGGCAGCAGGGGGATTGTTTTCAGCTGAACGGTGCGATTTTGTTCTGTGATGTTTTTGCTGTAGCGAAAGCCGCTCTTCCGTGAAAAAGCTATTGACAAACAAAAGCAGTTGTGCTATAATTAGTGACGGACAAACGGGGGAGTCGCTGGAGAAATCCGCTGCGGCTGAGAGTGCGTCGGCAAAGACGCAGACCCTTGAATATTTCCCACGGGAAATATTCAGAACCTGATTCGGATAATGCCGACGTAGGAAAAATGTTTTTGTATTCTGTAAGACATTTCAAGCGTGCCGATTTATCCGTTGGCACGTTTTTTCTGTCTGAGGACTTTTACGTGCCGCACGGAAAAATCCGCACTTTTTTCCGACGAAAGCTGTACAGACAGAAAGGGAAAAAGCAATGAAAGAGGAAATCAATTCAACGGAAATAAAACCCAGACGCAGGACGAAAACCGCTGTATTCGTAGAGGGTGCGATAATGGCAGCCCTTGCAACGGTGCTGAGTTATGTCAGAATTTTTCATTTTCCGTGGGGCGGCTCGATAACGCTGCTGTCTATGCTGCCGATTGCGATTTACAGCATTCGCCACGGAATGAAAAACGGTATGATGGTGTCGTTCTTGTTTGCACTTATTCAGCTCGCTCAGGGAATTGTGGTAGACGGTCTGCTTGCGTGGGGGCTTACCCCCGTTATGCTTATCGGGTGCATTATGCTTGATTACATACTGCCGTTTACAGTGCTCGGCTTTGCGGGAATGCTCCGCAGAAAGGGTACGGTCGGCGCAATAGCTGGAACAACTTCAGTGATTGTTCTGAGGTTTGCAAGCCACACTCTTAGCGGAGTAGTTATCTTCCATTCAGCAGGAAAGCTGTGGGAGGGCTTCTCGACCAACAACGAATGGCTTTACAGCTTGCTGTACAACGGCGCATATATGCTCCCCGAGCTTGTGTTCACGCTTGTCGGCGCAGTGATACTGCTCAGACTTCCGCAGACAAGAAAGCTTTTCGCCGCAAACAGTTAAGAGCGTAAATCAAACAGGCTGAGGAGGGGTAGTCAGTCCGCACCCGTCTGCCGCTTTTACATCGAATATCTCACACCGACGTAAGCGGATTGCTTGCGTCGGTTGCGTTTTTGCAGAAAAACACACCTATATAAGGGGAATTGTTACAAAATCGCTATCAGCGGCTGTTGTTTTCGGGCGAAGATTGTTGAATTTGACGTGGTCTGCACTCTTGAAAAACAAAGCCGTTTGTGATATAATATTTTTCGTTGAGATAAAAATGGAAAAGCTATATTTTGGGAAGGAAATTGTAAAATGTTGAACACGAAAAAGCGTATGGCTGCCGTTCTGGCTGGCACAATGCTTGCGGCGTCTGTGCTTACAGGCTGTGATAACGGCAAGCTTGATGAAACGCTCAGCACTGCACGTCAGTATCTGGCTGAGGAAAACTACGAACAGGCAGTAATCGAATACGGCAACGCACTTGATATCGACTCTGAAAACCCCGACGCATATATCGGTCTTGCGAATGCGTACATCGGGCTTGGAATGGATAAGCTTGCACTCAGCGAGCTTGAAAAGGGTTATTCCCTCACTGAGGATACAAACATCGCAAATATGATTGCAAAGCTCAAGGCTGAAATGGGCGTTTCTGATGAACAGCAGGGCGGCTCTGCCGAGGAAAACACAGGCATAAACCTGTCGTTTGCAACAGGCACTTCACTGCGTATGGCGGTAGGTCATAACGCAAAGTCGGGTCTGTTCTTCCATAAGGACGTAGCAGGCAGCAACGGCGTTACCCTCGCAGACGGAAACACCTACAAGACAGGCGACCTCAAGCCTACCTGGGTTGAGGTTGAAAATCTGCTTGGTGTAAAGTTTGAGGATACATACACGGGCGAGTCCTCCGACAACGAATGGAGAGTGTGGGAGGATAAGCTTGAAGAGGTTGACTTCGTCTGCGGCACAGCGTCAACTCTCACACGCAACGGCGATAAGCTTGTAAACATCGCAAACTATCTTGAGGTTATGCCCAATTTCAAGGCATATCTTGAGGCTAACCCCATCGTCCGTATGTCCATCACAGGCGAAACTGAGGGCGAAAACAAGGGTGCTATCTACTTCAGCCCGTACTTCGACGGTGTTAACGACATCGAGCGTATGCCGCTTATGAGAACTGACTGGGTTGAAAAACTGCTTGACGGCGACGGTGAGTTTGCAGCAACTGAAAGCGGCACAACCGCAGCCCCCGTTTACACACCTTATATGCCCACAACCGGCTCGATTTCTGTAAGCGTTGTAAAGGCAGACGGCACAGGTGTTGAGCAGCTGCAGAAGAACTACGACGCTTACGGCAACATCATCACAAAGATGAACGAACAGGGAGCTATGAGCGGCGTTGACGCTGTAAATATGCTCCGTGAATACATTGACAAGACCTACAACGGCTACTACGGTCAGAAGCGTTCAGACCTCTTCGTTGGTCAGAATGCCGCTTGGGACGCCGACGAGCTTGTTGCACTGCTGCGCTGTGTATGCTCGAACGCACAGACCCTCAACGGCACTGACACTGTTTACGGTCTGTTCACCCGTGACGACAGCACCAACCAAAGACGTTCCGATATGATGCGCCTTGCAGGCGTGCTGTTCGGTGTGCGTGGACTTGAATCCAGAAACGAGTATTTCTACTTCGGCGTTGACGGCAAGCTACACGACGCACGCGGCGAAAAGAGCACCTTTGAGGCAATGGAGAGAATGAACTGTATGGCACAGGAAGGCCTGATGTCGCAGACATTTATGAACGGCACACAGACCTCCAGCAAGAATATTCTCCAGAACGATCTGGGCTTTATGCACTACGACTACAATCAGACCCAGACCATCTTCAATGAAAACGGAGTGCTTGATTCTGATAACGGCGAGGCATATATGGCTGTTATGATTCCTGTTGCAAACTGGAACGACGGCGATTCTACCACATCTGAGTATATGAGATTTACCGAGTCGTGGCGCTCTGTAAAGAACGACGGTTGGGCAATTTCCAAGGCTGGCGTTGGTCTTACCGAGGATAAGAAGGTTACAACACAGGCTGAGGTTGACGCTCTGCCCGACAAGCTGAAGGCTTGCCTCAAGCTTATCGACTACGCTTACTCCAAGGACGGTCAGGTGCTTATGTCCTACGGACCCAAGGCATTCAGAAGCGAGGATACCTTTAACTTCAACGGCGAGGACTGGCCGCTTATCGCAGACGCCGCTTACGCAGAGCTGTGGGAAAAGGAAAACGGCAACTACACCAACTACGCACGTTACTACCTCGGTTCTACACTCAGCTTTGTAAAGAATCAAGCGTTTGAGTATCAGTGTACTACTTACATAGGCAAGCGTGGTGCGGGCTACATCTCCAAGGGAATTGAGCTTGGCGTTATCAGACACCCCAGACTGTCGGTTGAAAGCAACCTCTGGTGGACATCTGTTCCAGCTGTCCTGTCCGACAACGGCGCAACCGCAGGCGAGTTCTCAAACAAGTTCTCTGCCGCAAACGGAAATGTAAACAAGCTGGTTGAGATTATCGCAAACGGCTATTCGGGCGAGGGAACAACCAACCTTGAAGAAACCGTAAACAACGTCTGCACAACCTGGGGACTTAACGACTACCTTGCCGCAAAGAACGGCGCATGGGATAAGCTGGTTGTGTACTACAACGAAATCAAGTAATGCGACAAGGGTTTGTCAATTCGTGATAAATAAATCAAGGTCTGTGAAATCTAATTTCATAGACCTTGTTTTAATTCGGAAACAACAAAAGAGCTGTTGATTTCTCAACAGCCCTTCTTGTTATTTAGTTAATTCAGTAAGACCAATCAGCCGAGAACAACCTCAACAGCGTGCTCGCCGTCTGCGAATGCAGGGATAACGTTGCCGTCAACGGGCTTGCCGTCTACAACAAGACTCTTAACGCCAGCGCAGACGTGGTCGGGGTTCTTGACGGTGATGTTGTAAACAGCGTTGCGGAACTTACGTGTTACGCTGAAGCCGTCCCACTCGTTAGGAATGGAGGGGTCAATCTTCAGTCCGTCATACTGCGGCTTTACACCGAGAATGTACTGCGAAATTGCAACGAAGTTCCATGCGGCAGTACCAGTAAGCCACGAGTTCTTTGCCTCGCCGTGGCGCATACCGTCCTTACCTGCAATCATCTGTGCGTATACATACGGCTCTGTGCGGTGAAGGTCGCTCATTTCCTCACGGAATGCGGGAGCAATCTTTGAGTAGTACTCAAATGCCTTGTTACCGTGACCCACAGCCGCCTCAGCGCAGATTACCCACGCATTGTTGTGGCAGAATACGCCTGCGTTTTCCTTGTAACCGCCCGGGTAGGTGGAAATTTCACCATACTGCACCTTGTAGGTGGTGAATGCGGGATTGTTAAGCACAAGTCCGTGCTTGGAGTTGAGGTACTTGTCAACGCTCTCAAGTGTCTTGAGGTCGTAGCCCTTGTCCTTGCCAAGTCCAGCGAGAACGCACCAGCCCTGAGGCTCAATGAATATCTTGCCCTCGTCGCACTCCTTGGAACCAACCTTGTTTCCGTGGTGGTCGTAAGCACGCAGGAACCACTCACCGTCGTAGCCGTGAGTGATGGTGTTTTCGCACATCTTAGCGATTTCAGCCTCTGCGCGCTGAGCCTCAGCCTCGTCGCCTTTAAGGCGGCACATTGCGGGATACTCAGGGCCGATAAAGCAGAACATACCTGCAATCATTACAGATTCTGCTGTCTGTGAATAGAACGGAGGATTCGGGAAAATCTCCTTGTTGTTGTAGGTCTGGAAGCTCTCGCCAGGCTTGTCGGAGAAGCAGGAGAGGTTAAGGCAGTCGTTCCAGTCGGCACGGCCCGAAAGCGGCAGTCCGTGAGGACCAATCTTGCGGCAGACGTGGTTGAATGCACGCTTGCAGTGGTCGAGCATTGTGTCAGCAAGCTCTGCCTTGTTCTCGTAAGGAACCTTCTCGTCGAGAATGGAAACGTCGCCTGTTTCCTTGATATACTGTGCCACTGCGAGAATCATCCACAGCGGGTCGTCGTTGAAGTTAGAGCCAAGCTCGTGGTTGCCCATCTTGGTGAGCGGCTGATACTGGTGATATGCGCCGCCGTCTTCAAGCATTGTTGCGGCGAGGTCGATAAGACGTTCTCTTGCACGCTCGGGAATCTGATGTACAAAGCCCAGCAAGTCCTGGTTGGAGTCACGGAAGCCCATTCCACGTCCGATACCGCTCTCGAAGTAAGAAGCAGAACGTGACATATTGAAGGTTACCATACACTGATACTGGTTCCAGATGTTAACCATACGGTTAACCTTCTCGTCGGGAGAATTTACGCTGTACTGTGTCAGCAGCTTGCTCCAGTAATCCTGAAGGCTTTCAAACAGCTTGTCAGCCTTTTCGGGAGTGTTGCACATCTCAATCATTTCGAGTGCCTTTTTCTTGTTGATTACGTTTGCAAGCGGCTTCTTGTTGCCGTTGCCGTCAACGGTGTAGGAAGCGATGATGTCGGAGTAGTTTCCGCTCTTGTCGAACTTTTCGTCTGCGGGCATTTCAACGTAGCCGAGGCAGAATACAAGCTCCTTGGTTTCATCGGGGGCGAGCTCAAGCTCGATGTAGTGCGATGCGATAGGCGACCAGCCCTCTGCAACGGAGTTTCTGGGTTTGCCCTCGAAAACAGCGTCGGGGTGTTCAAAGCCGTTGTACAGTCCGAGGAAGCTTTCACGGTCGGTGTCAAAGCCCTGAACAGGCACGTTTACTGTATAGAATGCAAAGTGGTCACGGCGCTCCTTGTACTCTGTCTTGTGGAAGATTGTAGAGCCCTGGATTTCAACCTCGCCAGTGTTGTAGTTTCTCTGGAAGTTGGTTGTATCGTCGTTAGCGTCCCACAGACACCATTCAAGGAAGCTGGTGAGCTTGAGCGACTTCTTCTCGCCGCTTTCGTTCTTGATTGTTACCTTCTGGATTTCGCCGTTGAAATCCTGCGGAACAAAGAACTTCACGGAAGCGGAAACGCCGTTCTTCTTACCTGTAATTACGGTGTAGCCCATACCGTGGCGGCACTCGTAGCTGTCAAGCTCGGTCTTTACGGGGCTCCAGCCTGGTGCCCATACGGTGTCGCCGTCCTTTATGTAGAAATAACGGCCGCCCATATCCACAGGCACATTGTTGTAGCGATAACGTGTAATGCGGCGCAGTCTTGCGTCCTTATAGAAACTGTAACCGCCTGCAGTGTTTGAAATCAGTGAGAAAAATCCCTGTGTTCCGAGGTAGTTAATCCACGGATAGGGTGTGCGTGGGGAAGTGATAACGTACTCTCTTGCGCTATCATCAAAATATCCGAATTTCATATCAGCATTTCCTCCTTGTGCGAACCGTAATCGGTGCGGATAATCAGCAATCTGACCGTGGGTTGTCGGGGTTTATGTGGATTTGTTTTCCCGATTTTCACCTTGTGAAATCAGTCAGAATTTGCTCTTATCCCCATTATACTATAATCCCGACATAATTACAAGAGTTGAAAACCGTTACACACAAGAAACAAATGTAACAAACTTTTCATACTTTGCTTGTATATAATCCACAAAAACGGATTGTAAAGGATTACATTCCGTGTTTATCACGACGAAAAGGGGTATCGTTGCACTACAGCCCGAATGGCTCTTGATTTTTTTATATAAATATGGTATAATGAGGGGTATTAGAAAAACTCAGCCCCACAGAGGACTATCACAGGATAAACGAGGATTATAAAATGTTTGAATTAAAGAAAACCGAAGGACTTGCACGACGTGGAGTATTCCACACGCCGCACGGCGATATACAGACTCCGTTCTTTATGAACGTGGGTACATGCGCCGCTATCAAGGGTGCGGTGTCGTCCGTAGACCTTCAGGACCTTAAAACACGTGTAGAGCTGTGCAACACCTATCACCTTCACCTGCGCCCGGGCGAGGACGTGGTGTATCAGATGGGCGGTCTGCACAAGTTTATGAACTGGGATAAGCCCATTCTCACTGACTCAGGCGGATTTCAGGTGTTCTCGCTTTCAAAGCTGCGCAAAATCAAGGAGGAGGGCGTGTATTTCGCCTCTCACATAGACGGCAGACGTCTGTTCATCGGCCCCGAGGAGAGTATGCAGATACAGTCAAAGCTTGCCTCGACAATTGCAATGGCTTTCGACGAATGTATCGAAAATCCCGCACCGAGGGATTACGTTATCCGCTCTGTTCAGCGAACAACACGCTGGCTTGAACGCTGTCGCAAGGAAATGGACAGGCTCAACTCCCTTGAAACTACCATCAACCGCAAGCAGATGCTGTTTGCGATAAATCAGGGCGGCACCTACGACGATATCCGTGTTGACCATATGAAAACCATCGCCGAAATGGAAATGGACGGCTTTGCAGTAGGCGGACTTGCAGTAGGCGAGCCTGCCGAGGTGATGTATCACATTCTTGATGTGGTGCTTCCTCACGCACCGAAGGACAAGCCACGCTACCTTATGGGCGTGGGTACGCCTTCCAACCTCATTGAGGGCGTCCGCAGAGGCGTGGGTATGTTCGACTGCGTAATGCCCAGCCGCAACGCACGTCACGGCACACTGTTCACGTGGAACGGTGTTCTGCACTTGAAAAACGTGCAGTACACAACCGACCCCCGACCCATTGACGAAAACTGCGGCTGTCCCGCTTGCCGCAACTTCTCACGTGCGTATATAAGACACCTGTTCAAGGCTGACGAACAGCTGAGCGGACGACTTGCGGTTCTCCACAACCTCTACTTCTACAACGAGCTTATGGAGAGAATAGGCGAGGAACTGGATAACGGCACGTTTGAGCAGTTTGCGAACAAGTATACCGTACTTCTCCAACAGAAACTAGAGGATTAACTGTATGATTAAATACGTAATATTCGATCTGGACGGCACTCTGCTTGACACCTCGCTTATGTGGAAGAACCTTCCTGTGCTTTATCTTGAAAGCATAGGGATATCCGCAGATGCAGAACAGCTTTCACGGGAAATGCACTCCCTCACGATTTCGCAGGGTGTGCAGTACATAAGGGATAAGTACAATCTGCCCTATTCTGTTGAGGAGCTTGCACAGCAGGTAAACGATATGACCAGTAAGTTCTACCGTGAGGAGGCTGAGCTGTGCGAGGGTGCGGCGGAGCTTGTAACCGCACTTGCCGAGCGGAATATACCGATGAGCATTGCAACCGCAGGCGACCGCAACCTGTGCAATGCCGCACTTGAACGTCACGGAATACTGAAGTATTTCAAGGGAATGGCAAACTGCGCCGACTACGGCTCTAAAAACAAGCCTGAGGTGTTTATGGCGGCGGCTGAGATTATCGGGGCGACTCCAAGTGAAACGCTTGTGTTCGAGGACTCCCTCTTTGCTGTGAAAACCGCTGTGAATGCTGGCTTTGTCACTGCGGCAGTGAGGGACATCAGCGAGGAAAACCAGTCTGAGCTTGAGAAAATATCACGTTTCTATGCCCTTTCGCTCAACGAATATTGCGGCAGACTGCCTGAACTGCTTTCGGCAAATCAGGCTTGATAATCAGACATTACTATTTCATCAACATAACTGTAACATAATAACATTGCATTACAAACGGAGGAATTTCTGGTGAAAAGACTCTTTACAATACTTACAATATTAGCCGTTATGGGATTATCGTGCGGCTTTACGGATTTCGCAGACACTGTGTATGCCTATGCCGATGAAATATCGGGGGTAATCACAGCGGAAAGCGTTTCCCTTGAATACGCTGAAACTACCTACAACGGCAAAAAGCAGACCCCCGAGGTTACCGTGAAAATCGGTGACAAGACCCTCGTAAAAGGGACTGACTACACACTCACCTTGCCGAAGGACGCAGTAAACGCAGGCGACAAGGTTATCACTGTTGTCGGCAAGGGTGCATATTCGGGGAAAGCCGAGGCAGGATATCGGATAAATCCCCTCAACTGCGGAAACACTGAGCTTGTATCCGTTGAGGTGAGCGACTGCCATTACAACGGTCTGCCGCAGTACCCCGATGTGACCGTGACATACAACGGCGGGGGAATCCCCCAAAGCGAATATACCTTGCTGTTGTCTGACAACACCGAGGTTTCCGTGGGCGACAAGAGCGCTGAATGTATCATAAATTTCCGTGGCAGCTGCTACGGCGAACGCACAGCGGAATTTAAGATACTCAAAGCCGCCGCACAGGATATGGAAATCGACCTTGCCGCAAAGGCAGGACAGTCGTTTTCAATCGACCTTACCGAGCTGAAACCTGATGGTGCATCATTCGGCGGTCTTGTGTTCAACAGCGATGAGTATGAGGCAAACGCTCAGCCGAAAATTGCATTCAACGTGCTCAGCTTTACACTGAAATCCACGCTTAACCACGGCGCTATGATAGGTGTTCCTGTGGATATGCCTGTCGGCTCGGAGTATGAGGACTACTGGCTGGAATTCTTCATCACAATTACGGATAAGCCTGTGCCTGTGCTTGCACTTAACCCTGTTATCAAGAAGTATGACGGCAAGCCTGTTACATCGGGTGAACTTGCTTCAAACGGAAGTATGGCATTCGTGGATGGTTCGGTAGTTTCAGGCGAATGGAGCTTTACAACCGATGTTCCTGTAAAGCCTTGCAGTAAGCAGTGGGCAGTTGCGAAATTCACGCCTGACGACGAACAGTATTCCGTTGCTTACGGACTTGTGCCGATAACAATTGCCCGCCGTGAACTTGAGGATTTCATAGTAAAAACAAACAGCAAGGCGCTTGATTACGGAGAGCTTCTTGAACTTACTGTCAACGGCATTCCCGATGACTTTGACGGCACATTCACTATAACGGAAAAGAACAACAGACCGTTTGATATTCTGTCCGACTACACCACAGACAACGGAAGATTTATCGACATTGAACTTGCTGAATACGACAAGGTATACTCCATTGTGCTGTCGCTTGAGGGCAGTGCGGTGTATGCTTCGTTTTCAAAGGAAATAAAGGTGTCAATCGGAATTCCCGATGAGGTTATCGAGGATACCCCCACAACACAGGAGGAGCTTTCACAGCTTATTGCAAATGCCGCAGACCTTTCGGTTGTGCGTGTGAACAAGCTGAGCTCAGTTTCGGCAGACCTGCTCAGAAAAGCGGCGGCGAAAAAGCTGATTATCGAAAACGAGATAAACGATGTTCTTGCAATAGTGATAGAACCTGCCGTGATGACCTCAGTTCAGTCGCTTGACCTTACTGTAAACCGTGCGGTTATTCCGCCTGTTCTGCTTGAAGAACTAGGCGACGAGGAGATTTACTCCTTCACTTCATTTGCAAAAGCAACCGACGGAATTTCCGTTAAGCTTCAGCCTGATTCTGACACTGGATATTCCTTTGTGTGCCTGTATCGCTACAACACAAACGGAGAACTTGAGCGTCTTTACACTGTCGCCCGAAGCGGAGGAACAGTAAAATTCGCTCTGCCGTCTTCTGGTAAATTCTGCGTTACTGCAAGCGACTACAGCCATATAAAATGCGATGTGAACAACGACGGAAAATTCACAACAGCCGACCTAATGAAGTCGCTGGAAATCTTTGTTTCCATTTCAGGCAAGCCCGACAAGGAACAGCTTGCGCTTGTTGATTTCGATAAGGACGGTGCAATAGGTATTTCTGACCTTACTTACATTCTCGAATACTTCACGTCTGTCTGATTAAGGCAACACCGCAAAAACAAATATACAAAAACCGCACAAGGACGAAAATCCCTGTGCGGTTTCGGCTGAACAAATAAAAATACAGATATACAAACTGGCAACAAAAAGGAGAAAAAATGAGAAAGGATTTATTTAAACGAGCCTTAACGCTTGCAATACCTATGATGATTCAGAACGGTATTACAAACGCAGTAGGTCTTATTGATAATGTAATGGTAGGCAGTCTTGGCACAGAGGCTATCACTGCTGTTTCGGTGTGCGGTCAGCTGATTTTCGTGTTCAATCTCGGAATATTCGGCGCAATTTCAGGTCCTGGAATTTACGGTGCACAGTATTACGGACAAAAGAATGAAGAGGGCTTCCGTTCGGCAGTGCGAATGAAGTTCTGGCTTGCGGCGGCAGTGCTTGTGGTAGGACTGCTTGCGTTCATCTTCGGCGGCGAGTTCCTTATCGGACTTTACCTTAAAGGCGAGAGCGCAGACATCGACCCTGTGAAAACAATGGAGCTTGCAAAGGAATATCTCAGCGTTATGCTGTGGGGACTTCCTCCGTTTGCAATAACTCAGGTATATTCAAGCTCTCTGCGTGAAACAGGTGCGTCAATAAAGCCGATGTTTGCAGGTGTGGCAAGCGTTGTTGTTGACATTGTAGGCAACGCACTGCTGATTTTCGGTCTTCTTGGCTTTCCGAAACTTGAGGTGCGTGGTGCGGCAATTGCAACAGTGCTTTCAAGATTTGCAGAGTTTGCCGTTATTCTTATACTTGCGTATTCTGCAAGAAAACGTCACACCTTCCTGAACGGTCTGTTCAGAACACTGCTTATCCCTAAAACTCAGGCGGGGCAGTTTCTTAAAAAGGGTATGCCCATATTTCTCAACGAACTGCTGTGGGCGGCTGGCACGGCTGTGCTTACGCAGATTTATTCTGCAAGAAGCCTCGACATTGTAGCAGGACTAAACATTTCAAACGCACTGTGCAACCTGCTGAACGTGGTGTTTATCGCCCTCGGTAGTGCCGTGGGAATACTTGTCGGACAAACCCTCGGTGCGTCAGAATACGACAAGGCGAAAAAAGAAGCGTTTTCGCTTATGTGGTTTACAGGCGGAATATCCGCAGTGCTTACGGCGGTTCTTATTGCAATGTCGGGTGTGTTTCCGCAGATGTACGACACTACTGAGCTTGTGCGTGGATATGCCACAAACTTCATCATCATAACAGCGGCGTTCTTTCCGTTGCAGGGTTTTCTGAATGCGCTGTACTTCACCTTGCGAAGCGGCGGAAAAACGCTGATAACCTTCCTGTTTGACAGCGTTTTCACGATTGTGTTTTCCGTTTCAATAGCGTATATCCTGTGCGAGTTTACGGTGCTGTCGATTTTTATAGTTTACATCATCGTTCAGGCACTTGACCTGATTAAGGTTGTTATAGGCTCTGTGCTTATCAAAAAGGGTATATGGATCAGCAATATCGTCAACAACCCAAAAATGTCAGGTTGATGACAAGGCTTTCAGGAGAATGATATGATTTTAGTTATCGGCGGAGCATATCAGGGAAAAAGCGCCTTTGTAAGAGAGCGGTTTTCTACGGGTGACATAATAAACGGCGAAAGCTGTACGCACGAAGACGTGTTCAGTGCGGCGGCTGTCGTCCATTTTGAGCGGCTTGTAAGGCGGATTATCCCCGAAGCTTCCGCGGCGGATTTCGCCCGTGAGCTTTGCCGCCGCAATCCCGATGTTATAGTCATCGCAGACGAAATCGGCGGCGGAATAGTCCCCGTAGAAAAGCAGGAGCGGCTGTGGCGTGAGGAAACCGGCAGAGCCTTGTGCGTGCTCGCAGAGTTTGCCGAAACGGTTATCCGTGTAAACTGCGGAATACCTGTTGCAATCAAGGGTGAACTGCTATGAACGGACTTTACAGATATACGCACGGCGGCGATATTTATTCCCGTGAAGTGCGGCTGGATTTCTCGGCAAACCTCAACCCCCTCGGCATTCCCGACAGCGTGCGGCTGGCGGCGGCGAATGCGGATTTCGCACATTACCCCGACCCCTACTGCACAGCACTGCGTGAGAAATTGTCGCAATACGAAGGTATTCCCGAAAACAGAATAGTCTGCGGCAACGGTGCGGCTGACTTGATTTATCGGCTGGTGAGGGCGGCTTCCCCGAAACGGGCATTGCTTGTTTCTCCCACATTTTCGGAATACGAAAAAGCCCTTGCCGAGCTAAACTGCGAAATCGTGTTTCACGCACTGAGCGAGGAATACGGCTTTGCACTCACTGAGGATTATCTCGGAAAAATCACCGCCGAAACGGATATGCTTTTCCTGTGCAACCCGAACAACCCTGTCGGTAATGTTATCCCATCGGATTTGCTTGAGCGGATTATTTCAAAATGCAACGAAACAGGCACAACAGCGGTGATAGACGAATGCTTTCTTGATTTTGCTGATACGAAATCTGCGTACTCGGCAAAGTCCATAATGTCGGAGAATATCGTAATCGTAAAAGCCTTCACGAAATCCTGTTGTATGGCTGGATTAAGGCTTGGCTATGGGCTATTCGGAAGCGAAAGGCTTGCCGCAGATGTGCTAAACTGCGGTCAGCCGTGGAGCGTTTCTTCGCCTGCACAAGCCGCTGGAATTGCGGCGGCTGAAACGGTGTTTGCAACCGACTTTATGGAAATTACAAGACAACTTGTTGCACAAGAGCGGCAGTATCTGTCGGAATGTCTTGCGGAATTTGGGTTCAGGGTGTATCCGTCGGCGGCGAATTTCATTCTGTTCAAGGGCTATCCTCTGCTTTCGGAAAAACTGCTTGAACGGAAGATTGCCATTCGCCGATGTGACGATTATCACGGTCTGGGCGAGGAGTATTTCCGCATAGCCGTGCGTACCCACGAGGAAAACGAACAGCTTGTAAAAGCGATAAAGGCAATTAAGGCGATAAAGACAATATAGAATAAGTCCCCCAGCTTCCTTTTTAAAAGGGCTTGGGGGACTTTTGTATATCACTTTTTCACGCTTGTGATGAATGCGCTGTCAAAGCCAGCGGTTTTCAGTTGTGCGAGAAAATTCTCGGCATTTTCACGCACGGTGAATGCACCCACTTGCACACGGTAGAGGGTCTTGTGTTCAAGTGCTTTCAGATACTCTGCTACCTTACTTTCAAACTCCTCCCAGTGGGGGAGAATGTAGGCGGGGCAGTTTTTGCCGTTTCTGCGGAGGGTGTTGAGGTACTCACGGGAGCCTGTCTTACCGTCCCTGACGTTCATCCAGTAGCTGTGGGTGTAGAGGTTGTCCGTAGTCAGCCCGTACTTCGCCATAAGTCCGGCGATAAGACGTGCGGCGTTGTCCTCAGCCTTTGCGCTGTTGCCGATAATCTCAACGGCGATAGTGGCTGTGTTGCCGTTGCCCTTGCCGTCGGCGGCGTGCCAGCCGTTCCAGTCGTCGGGGAGCGAGTGCCACGCCTCGACGTCGTCAACGTAATACTGCACACGCACGTCGCCCATATTGCCGTTGACGGTCGCCCTGACGTACTGCTCCGCCATAGTCGTGCCTTTGGCTTGCTTGATTGCCTCTGTGTTATGTACCGTCTGACCCATAAGCGGCTTTGTCCGTTTCACAGGCATTGCTATCTTGTTGGGATTGTGCTCTGTCAGGAAATATTCCTTCACGGTAACGCCGTTAATCTCGTAGACCCTGTCGGGAGTGAGGAATGCCATTATTCCTCACCGTCCTTCTTGTTAGCGGAGTCCGCCAGACCCTCGCCAAGGACGTAACCCACCACCGCCGCACCGCTGAGAATACAGCCGCTGACGGTTTCTGCGGCGTCAGCGTTGCCGCCGAGCGCCACGATAAGTCCCGCTACAAAGCCAGCCACGCTCACCCACAGCTTGCGGCTGGTGAGCTTTTTTGTCCAATCAATCTTCATTGTTGTTTCTCCTTTCAGTAGGTTCTGTCGGCAAGGCTAAAACCTTGTCATAAAGGTCGGTTGCAACGTCGTTTCCGCCGAGATTATGATAAGCGGAGTATTCGTTTTTAAGGCTCTCCTTTTCGTAAATGGGGCAGTAGCCGAGTTCTATATACTTTTCGTAGGAACGGATAATCGCTTCACGCAGAAGACATTGTGTAGCTTTCGCAACGTTCTGACGAAGCACGTCCCACTCCTTGTACTTCTGCATTTCAGACTTGCGGATTCTGGTCTGCTTTGTGCCGATACTCGCCATCACCGCCGAAAACACAACCGTAAACAATGACACAAACCCTGAAATCAGTGCTACTATAATTGTAGTGTCCATCAGATTATCAGTATTCCTTTCCTGTAATTTCGGTGTACTGCTCTTTAGTGATAATGCCCTTGCGGACAGCCATTTTTACCATCTGTGCAGACCAAAGTCCACGCTCATAATTCTTCTTGATTGTAGCAAAATTCATAGTTAAACCTCACTTTCTGTTGCAGTTTCTTCCTCTTCATCGGGCAGACTTGCCATTACCTGATACTCCAATGCGGCGGCGATACGCTCTTCCGCTGTGGGCTCAGGTTCAGCTTCCACCTGCGGTGTGTTGATGATTGTTTCTATTGCGGCGATAGCCTCGTCCTCGGACAGAGCCTCATCAATGCTATAAACATCACGGAGTACCGAGAGATTATCCATAGACTGCATAACCTGACCGTTCTTGTCAGTGCCTACTACAAAAGTAAATACCTTTGCGGCAGGGTATTCAGCGTATACTACCTCAGGGGTAGCAATCGCTCCCGTAGGGAACATATAGGTCTTTTCACCTGTGTACTTTTCAAGTTTTGTCATTGTAAAATCCTCCTTAAAAGTTATTGTAGTGTGTATACATCTACGGTCGAAAAACAATTATCAGTGGTACCTTTATATCCACCCCCGAATAGAGCATAATCACCAACCGTAGTTGCGGCTAGATTAAAACGAGCGACGGATAAGTCTGTTGCAGTACTCCTTACAAGATTAGTGTTGTATACCTCTGTTACACTGTAATTATTACCACCACTGAACAGAGCATAATCACCAACCGTAGTTGCGGCTAAACCATAGTGGGTCATAGATAAGTCTGGTGCCGTACTCTT
This sequence comes from Oscillospiraceae bacterium, assembly GCA_045545655.1. GTDB lineage: Bacteria > Bacillota > Clostridia > Oscillospirales > Ruminococcaceae > CAG-115. The sequence continues at coordinate 9,662 of JAZQBH010000211.1, read as the reverse complement.
TACAAGATTTCGGTTGTAGGTATCTACTGTTGCGTGACTGCCGTTAACACCACCTGCAAATAGTGCATAATCACCAACCGTAGTTGCGCCTATACTATGACGAGCGGCAGATAAGTCTGGTGCAGTACTTTTAATAAGATTACTATTGTAGGTGTCTACTGTTGCATAGCAGGTACCAGTAGAGGTATTAACACCACCTGCAAATAGTGCATAATCGCCAACGGTTGTTGTCGCCATATCAGAACGTACAACAGATAAGTCTGGTGCCGTACTCTTTACAAGATTACTAGTGTAGGTATCTACTGTTACGTGACTACTACCGCCAAACAAAGCATAATCACCAACGGTTGTTGCCGCTATACTATAATGGGTTATAGATAAGTCTGGTGCAGTGCTTTTAACAAGATTGCTGGTGTAGGTATCTACTGTTGCGCAAAAGTTCGAACTGGTAATATATCCACCGCCAAACAAAGCATAATTACCTACTGTGGTTGCAGCTAAACCTTGACGAGCCTCAGATAAATCTGGCGCAGTACTTTTAATAAGATTGCTAGTGTAGGTATCTACTGTTGCGTGACTGCCACTACCATAACCACCCCCGAATAGAGCATAATTACCTACCGTAGTTGCCGCTAATCTAAAACGAGCAACGGATAAATCCGCCGCCGTACCATAATACGCAAGTTCTCCACCACTCCAGAAAGGACGTGCAATTCCACCAACGCCGATATATGCTTTCTTAACTTTTCTAGCTACGCCGCCAACACCGACATAGCCTTTCTTAACTTTTCGTGCGATACTATCAACGCCGATGTACATTTTCTTCGCCATAGTATCACCGCCTTATTCGTATACAAGGTAGATAGCACCTGATTCAAGGGTAGACGTGCCTGCTGTCATATCAGAAGTACCTGCATATATCTTACGAAGACCAAGAGTATCATCGTCAGATACAGTTACACCTGATACACTATCAGCGTTAACAATTGCTCTATATCCATAGGTACTTGTATCATCAGGAATACCGCACTTAACCTTCTCGGTTAAAGGGTCAGGTGCTACGAACTGTGTAGCTACAGAGCTGATTTCGAGTTTAGCCCATTTTACATTCTTGCTTTCTGTGGTGGATGTATTGAATATCTGGATATACTTACCAGTAACCGAATATGCAACACGAAGACTATCAGTTTCTTTAATGACAAAGTATGTCTGATCTGTCCACGTAAAAGTTCCTGATATAATCACATCGTTGATATTAACTGATATAGTTAAAGTTTTACCGGTTATATTATGAATGAGTTCAGAGTCCATAAAATGAACTATTGCCGTTGATGGTGATATGGTAACTCCATTATCCGCAACTGTTATGGTAGCAGAGGTATCTCCGCCTTTTTTAAATGCCCAACGGTCAACAGCGGATGTGTAAGCATTACTGCTATTTGTGTACTCTGTCAGACCTCTCTGATTTATCTTGAAATCAGGGTTAACCAGTAAGTTAGGATTGCTTACATCATCTTTATCTATCTTTGTGTTGACGGAGTCAACCTTAAGAGAAACATTCTCAGAATTGCCCACTGCAGTAACCAGCTGCACCATCGCCCCCGACACGGTCACTCCGTTATACGGCGGCATATAGCAGTGCCCCGAGGTTTCCACCGCCGCCGCATACAGCACGTTCTTTTCGCCGTGCTTTGCAAAAAGTCCGAGAGTGCGCATAAAGTAGCCCTCGGTAAGGTCAGTGTTCGAGAAAGCCGCCTCCACCACAACCGCCTGCTCGCTTGTTTTCGTGATGTCGGTTACAGGGCTTTCCTGTCGTATCTGCGACAGCGTTTCAAGTGTTTCTAGTTCCGTTTCGGGGACTTCCACGTCCGAAACGCACACCCTTGAAAATTCCAGCTTGCCGCCTTCCGCGAGAATTTCCGAAAGCAGAGCCTGTCCGCTTTTCGTGATTACAAGTTTTGAAAATTCTGCCATTTAAAACTCCTTTCTGCTTATGGGGATTGTGCCTGAATTATTTCCGTAAAGCGCACCGCGCCGCCGTGCTTATACTCGCCGTGTGCCGAAAGCCGGATAGTGTTGCGCAGGTCTGCGATGATGTTGCACGGAAACATCAGCTCTACCAGACGTTCAATCTCGCTTGTCTGACCGTACAACTCAAAGTCTGTGTCGATTGCTATGCGGTAGCGGTCGAAATCCACGGCAACCTCGATGTTGCCGTAATCCGACAGCCCATACAGCTTTGCAAGAAACGCCCTGAGCGTGTACGGAAGCTGAGTAAACCACCTCGACAGCACCCTTGCACGGCGGCTTTCGAGCGTGTCTGACTTCGATGGAAGAATGCCCAGAAGTTTTTCAAATCGCTCAATTCCGTATTCGTCGGCGGTTGCAATAAACTCGTTGTTCAGCACCCTGTCTGCGTTTTCGTAGAGTGCAGAAAGCTCAGGATTTTCAGCGTTCATTACCGCTTTCATTTCACGGTATTCACGCAGAAACGGCGGAAGATATTCCAGCAGATTAACAGAATTTGCGTCAGCCATTTGCACTCACCTCGCCTATAACAGGAACTTCAAATTCGCCTAAAACAAGGTTGCTAACCTCGCCGTTGATTGTCGTGACGCCGATGTCCACTACTCCCGAAATTCCGAGAATACGTGTTTCTATCTGCGAAATTCTCACGATAAGAGAACTGGTGTTCTGCCAGTTTTTGCGCAGTTCAAGGAGATAATCCTCAACAACTTTTTCAATCGCCGTCTGGAGATTATCCCAGCTGTAGCCCTCGGCGAAGGTGATGTCCGTGCTGATATTCACCGTCACGGGGACTGCGCTCTGCACGGTGACAACGTGCCCGATAGGGACAATGCCGTCGCCCTCGCCTGTACTGTCCGAGGGGTCAAGCGACTGCTTCACCTGCTCGGTGAGCGCCTGTGTTGCGGGGCTGAACTCGCTGTCCAGCAGTGTTGCAAGCACACAGCCGCCCGAAGTGAGCTTGCCGCTTTTCGCCGCTGTGATTGTGGGGGTAAGCCACGCTGAAACGTCCTCGGGGAGTGTTGCGGAGTTCTCGTCATACCACGTCAGCACGCTCTCAGAGGGGACGAGTTCAGACGGCTTTACGCCGCTGTTCCACACACGTGTAATCTTCACGCCGCCGACGCCCGCCATAGCGGAAATTTTCTCGATGTAATCCGCCTTGTTTCCGCCGAACGCACGGATATTGAAGGACGAAAAATACCGCTGACGGAGTGCCTCGGTGTCCTCCTCGTCCTCACCAGGGATTAACAGCGAGGTGACTTCGGCGGTTTCAAGTCCCTCGATGTAGTCGATGGGAATTGCCGTGCCGAAGTGCCTGTTGCCCTCTGCACCAGCGGTTTCGCAGGTGAGGTAATACTGCCCGTCTGCGATTTTTTCGCCGACGGTGAAGTTCACCTCGCCCACGCTGAAACGCTTTCCCGAAACGTCAACGGTGCTCGGCGAGAACTCGCCCTTATACACGGCGCACGTTGCGGGGAACGGCTCGATTCCACGCTCCTTGCAGCGGAGAATGAGAAACTCACGGCTTGCCGTGTCGCCGTAAGCCTCGCTGATTATGCGTTCAAGCGCAATGTACACGCCCATAATTTCCAGTGCCGCCGGGGAGATTGCGTCTGAAATAAGCGAGCCTTCTCGCTTGTCCAATCTGTTGAGGTTATCAGAATTTTCTGACACACGCTCAAGCATATTTTTTCGGATTTGCTCATAAGAGATGTTCTGAAACATCAGATGTTCACCTTCCTTTCTGTGGTCACGTCCCCGAACACGGTAGTTACCTTAAACTGCACAAGCAGTTCGCCCTTGCCGACTGCAGTGAACTGAAAATCCGTTACGCTCTGAATACGCTCGTCCTGAAGGAGAGCCTCGCATATTCTGCGTTCAAGCTCGGGCTGAACGTAGGAGAGAGGCTGACCGAACAGGTCGGCAAGCTCCACACCGTAGTTGCCCGAATAGATGGGACTTTCATAACGCTCGGTCTGCAATATCTTGAATACAGCCTGTTCAACAGCGGCAAGCTCGTCGGTGTAGCCTGCAATCACCTCGTCGGAGGTGTTCATTCTGTAGGTTTTTGACGGCTGAGCATTGTCGGCGAAATCTGCCGTAATTTCCTCAATAGTTGGTATCATCACATATCACCTGCCTTATCCAGTACAAGGTACTGCTGGCCGCCCGACAGCCTCAGCAGTACCGCTACATCGCCTGATTTCAGCTTGTTGTGCACTGTAATTTTCTTCTTGTTTTTTATGTTGTGGGTGTGAAGCTGTGCTTCTTCGGTTTTCCAGTCAACGGTTGTTTCCGTTTCAAAGTCGGTTACATTGCGTGTGAGGATAAGCTGATTTTCGGTGAGTGTGAGTTTCTGGTCTACGGAAATTTCAAGCGGATTTTCAGATTTAACCGTGCCGAAAAGCACCGCACACGGACTTTCGGAATTGACAGCGTCTACCGCAAGCCGCTTGATTGCACCTGTAAGTGCCGTAACGTCAGCCATTCAGTTTACCTCCGCTAAGCGTAAGCGTCATAGTATGCTCGTTTTCGCTGAAGAAGTGTCGCACGCTTTCCACAAGCATAAATTCAGCCGTTGAAATACCATAATCCGCAAGCCTTACCCCGACCATAGCCCCGGCACGCACGTTCAGATTTCCTCTTGCGCCTGTGATTTTAAGAGCACGTGACTTTGTGTTGTACAGCTTAAGCAGAGTATCCGCTTTGCTTCTGCCGTTTTCGCCTGCGGTCAGTTTTCCGTAATACTGCAGTGTTCCGAAACGGCGGATATTCTCGCTGTCGGCGGCGGTGAACACCTCTCGTCTGCCCAGCTTTTTGTTTTCACGCACAAGCTTTATCTTGTTGAACGTGCTGTTAATGTCGCAGACATACTCGAAATCCTCCGCTGAATTTTCGTCAAGCACAAGATAGCCGCCGTTATCCTTAACCGCCATATCAGCGGAATTTTTAAGCGTTATTGTGCCGAAATCGTCATACAGCACAAACAGCTTTCCGGTGTTCTGATGGGTGAGGGAGATTGCGTTTGCCGTGATGTCGAAAAGCGTTTTGTTGTCCTCCACACGGCTTGGAATTACATAGCCCGTATCGGGGAGTTTTGCGGTTTTCAGCCCGAAATCAGCCGCAAGCATTTTAACAACCTGTGCGGCGGTTTTTCCCGAGTAGATGTAGGTGTCCTTGTTGGTGAAGTAGCGTAACTGGTCGTAAGCTGTAACGGACACCAGTCCGTCCTTGTGCCACTGTCTGCCGAAGATATAGCCGCAGAACACGTTTTTGCCGTCTACCGAAAGGGTGACCATATCCCCCTCCTGCGGCAGACAGCTGTTGTCACGCACCATATCGAAAATAAGCTTTCCTGCCGCACCGTGACGGACGGTGTGCCACTCCACGCCGTCTGCCACAACAGGCGAAAACTGCTTGGTGCCGTTGTTTATGATTAACTTGTAGTTCATTATGTCACCGCCTTAACTGCCGAGGCAAGCACCCAGCCGAGCCAGTCGCCGTTCGGCGTGGTGACGTGGTAGGGGTGCGAGCCTTTCATATTGATGTAGTTTATTTTTCCGTGATAGTTTGTAAGCGTTTTTCCAGGCTCTGCGCCGTAGCTGTTTTTGTAGAGTCTGCCGTTTACGATAACGTCACAGCCGACCGTGACGGGAATTTCACGCACGGTTGACGGCTCACGCTTTGCGCCGCCGTCAGAAGTGCTGTCGTGGATTACTTTTGCCGCAAATGAGCGGTATTCCCTTAGCTTTATGCTTGCGGTGATGTCACACAGGCTGTCGGCGTTTTCCGTCAGCTTGTAGTCCTCAAGCGTTACCGCAAGATTTTCCGCTGACAGCGGCTTGCCGTCGGGCTTTGTTCTCGCAAGAATAAAGCGGAAGGGTTTTTCGCTTTCTTTGAGTTCTTTCAGCTTGTCAGTGTAGAACTTCGGCGGTCTGAAACCGTCGGGATAGCTTGCAAACGGATATTTTTCCGCAGGGAACAGGCACTCAAATTCAACAACCGTAAGCTGGGGCTTTTTTATGATACTGCACTGCCCGTCGTTTATAAGGCTCACCGTTTTGTTGTTGCTGTTCACTTTTATGGTGATTTTTTCGGGTGCTACGGGCAAGAGAATTTTGTCAAGATAAAGGTCGTAGTTCATCAGAAATGTACTCCTTCCGCCGCCGACAATGCCGCCTGTGACAGCTCTGTGCAGAGCCTGTCAATCAGCTCGTCCAAATCCGTGCGGCTGTTTACTGTGTTGCGCATACCCGACATATCTACCCTGATTTCCGTGCCGCCGTTGTACACGGAAGAACTGCTTGCCGTTTTCACCGCCTGTCTTAACTCCTCGCCCCTGTGCGGAGAGAACACGGCTTTTTGCAAGTGGTTTTCGGTAATCAAGGAGTTGTGGAAAATGTCGGAGCTAAGTCCGTTGTCGGAGAAAAAATCAACTCTGCTGAAGCTGTTTTCCGTGAAAATCGGGTTTATTGCAGATGTGCTTTTCGTGACAGCCGTGCTGTACTGCTTCGTTATGTTGTTCAGCGTTTTCTGCACTGGGTTAATTGTTGCTGAACCAGTTGAAGCGAAAACTTCGGGATTTACGGCAGTGAATAATTCAACGTTTGCCGAGGGACTGCGGCTGTTCAGCACGGAATATCCGTAAAACTGCGGCAATGAATAAGGTGCGGTAAAGCCGCCTTTCGGGTAAGCCGCCGCTTTACCGCCGTCAATGCTTTCTGCACTTAGGGGATTGGGAAAATCTGTGAAATCACGCAAAGTTGTCCCTGTGGAAAAGCCCTCCACCGTGGATTGCGAAGCAGTAGGGCTAATCGGGTAAGGCAAATCGGGCAAATCGGGCAAACTGGGCACATTCGGCATATTCGGCATATTCGGAAACAGCGAAATAGTAATCTCCCCAAGCGGCTGTAAAATTTGTGAGATGTTTTCATACAAAGTGATTATCTGAGGTATTGTCATGTTGGTAAATTCGGTCAGGTTGGTCAAGTAGCTTCACCCCTTTCGTCAAGAAATATATCAATACACGCTATGATAAAAGCCTTTTCAGAGTCGTCCATCTCGGCGAACTCCATAGGGCGTATATGAAGATTGTGGAGGGCGTAGTAGGCGTAATTCGCCTCGGCACACCCTCCCTTAATCAGTTTTTTGCTTCGTCAACCTTTTCCGACAGCGGCTGAAGTCCCTGAAAAATCTGGATAAACTGTGCAAGTGCGTTGTATTCGCCGATGTCGTCAACCATTGCGTAAAGCAGTTCTTCGGGAGTGCGTGCGTTGTAGCTGTCCTGAAGTGCGCTGTCGTACAAGTCGGGGTAGACTGTGGATTTTGCGATAAGTCGGTGAAGGTATTCCGCTGCCTTGTTCTTTACGCTGTCAGAAGTCATAACCTCGTCCTGTATAAGCGAGTTTTCCCTGGAGGAAATGCGGCGGAATTCCCACAAAAGCGGATTTCCGTCCTTGTCGGTGAGGGATTTTGTAACGGCGAATTTTTCATTGCCCTTAATCGCCTTGTTCGCCCTCATAAAACGTGAAAAATCAGATGAATTGCCTGGCATAGCTGCTCCTTTCTATATAGCAAAAAGGGAACTGCCCGCCGCTATAAGCGACAGGCAAGCCCCCTTTCTTTATCGTTTTCTTTGTAGTTCGGATTTTTGCGGTCAGCCCTCAAAGCCGTCCATCATTGTGAAGGTTTCGGGCATATCCCAGTCGTCGAATGTGCCAGACAGCTTTTCCTCAAGCAGGTCCTCGCCTGCGGCAAACTTCGCAAGGGTAATCTCCTCGCAAAGGCAGTCCTTGTGAACGATGGTCTGTCTGCCGACAGAGGTTGTGGGGTCTTCGTTGGATACCTGAATTTCAAAGTACTGAAGTTCCCCCGACTTCTGATACTTCTGCATCATCTCACGGATAACGGATTGGTTGTAGTGTGCCTTTGCGGTCCACACGCCCTCGCTGCCAGCGGTCTTATGACCTGCGCCGACCTTTCCGAGAATGTTCACCTTGACGATGTTGGTTTTCAGCTTGCTTTCAAACTCGGTAAGCGACATAAAGTTATAACGCTTGCCGTCTATGGTGATAAAGCATTCTGCAAGTCCTGCGTAAACGGCGTCCTTGCCGCGCATAGTAATGTTGTTTGCCATAAATTATCTCCTTTCGGTTAATCTGATTTGCCTGTTCAGGACACGGTAACGGTCATATACAGCTTTGACATAGCGTTGACTACTGTAACAGCGTCAGACACCGCAACGGACTTCTTGCTGTCGCCCTGTGTTACCACAATATCGCTTTCGGAAAAATCCTCAATCGCACGGATATTGTTCAGCTGTCTGTGGTGATTTACAATGTCGCTCCACAGCGAAACACGGCCAGCCTTGTCGTTGGGGACTGTGCCGAGATACTTCGTACTGAACAGCACGGCAATGTCGTTCGCAATCTGGTCGGTAACACGCACGGTCTGATTATCCTTGAAGATGTCGCCCTGTGTGTCGGAGGTAGTAATCATAGTGTTGATGTCCTCAAGCACACGGATATCGCTGTTTACACGGTGCAGAACAAACTCGCCAGCCTTGATTGCCCTGGTAAGCTCGCTCTGGGTGAGGTCTGCGTCGGGGGTGAACTCGCCGTCATAACGCTTGTTCTGCACGGACTTGTTTACCGCACAGCCTGCCTGTGCGCCTGTAACCCAGTACACGAGCGCCGCCTCGTTGGGGTAGACGGTTTCGCCGTTTTCGGTTGTTGCTCCGTCGAGAGCCTTGTTCTTCACGCTGATTACGCCTGCGTAGTCCGCAAGTTTGTTGTAGAGTACCAACTGGAACTTTGCGCCTACCTCGTCACGCATACGCTTGCAGTAGGAAACGAACAGGCTCTTTACAGTGTCGTCGGTTGTGACAACGCCCATTGTGTTGAAGGAGTACGGCTCAATCTTATCGAGATACTTCTGATACGCAGTGTCGCTCACCCCGCCGTCAGTGCCGCCCGACAACGGAACGCCAGCCGTAACGCTAAGCACTGCGTCCTTCTTGAATATTACATAGTCGTTGTCGGAGAGCTCGTCTGCGGTTTCAACCGTCTGAATTTCAACGGTTTCGCCGCCGAGGAGTGTAGCAACGTCATACTTTGCGGAGTTTTCCGCATTTGCGGAAACTGCGATTGTAATGTCGTTACCCTTGCTTCCGCTGAACTTAGCCTTTGCAAAATCATTTTCAGCGGCAGTGCCCTTGTTAAGTCGGTAAGCGTAAAGCTTAGAGGCATTGAGAAACAGGTCACGCAAGCCCTTCAGCTTTTCGTGAGTGTAAGGGTAGCCGAAAATTTTCAGAGAGTTCTTCTGAAAATCCTCTGCGGTAACCTCGAAAACTGTTTCCTCCTCGCCCCAGTCGAGCGTGAGCGGCATTGTTGCCGTGCCTCTGTCGGAGAGGGAGGCAGTCGCCCTCGCCGCACTTACAAAATTGATGTAACTGCCTGGCAGAACCTTGTTCTGAACCAGAAATGTTCCTCCGCCTAATGCCATATTTATTTCACCTTTCCTTTCAATTAGTAAAAGGCGAACGATAATGTTTTCGTTCGCCACAGTTTGTCGAAAAGTTCATTTTCTACTCGGTTTCCCCCTCACCCCCTACCCCCTCTCCCAAAAGGGGAGAG